>CAYQRG010000076.1:6358-8237 GCA_964419645.1 uncultured Eubacterium sp. | reverse complement strand
AGTGCGCAAAAACAAGAAAAGCTTGAAGAAAGAGCTGAAAAAACAAAGCAAACGTCTGAAAAAAGAAGAAAAGAGACTTTCCCTTAAGAATCCTTGGCAGGGGATAAGAGGAAGATTTTTTGGGAATAAATCAGAAAAAGTCCAAGAAATCGAGCTTTTGGGAGCAGAAACGCAAGAAACTGTAGAGGTTCCGGAAGAGATAACAGAAAATGCAACAGCAGAGGCAGAAATTTCAGTAGAAAAAACTTCTTGACAAACCTTGATGAATCTTTTAGTATATGAATGTATGCCGCACAGTGAGGCTTAATAAGACTGCACAGATTGCAGCGCCGTAACTGGCGAGTAATGATAATAGGAGGTGCCATATGTACGCAATCATAGCAACAGGCGGAAAACAGTACAAAGTATCCGAAGGCGATATCATTACCATTGAAAAGCTTGGTGTAGAAGCCGGCGAAAAGGTTACTTTTGATCAGGTTATCGCAGTATCTGATAACGGATTAAAAGTAGGCGATGATGTAGCAAACGCAACAGTTGAAGCTTCTGTAGTAAAAGAAGGCAGAGGCAAGAAGATCATCGTATACAAGTACAAGAGAAAAACCGGCTATCACAAGAAGAACGGCCACAGACAGGCGTTTACAAAGGTTAAGATTGAAAAGATCAACGCCTAGCCGGAAATGAATGAGTATGATTCAGGTAACAATGATCAGAAACAAAGACGGAAAATATATTGGTTTTGATTGTATTGGCCATGCAGGGTATGCCAGGGCAGGGGAAGATATTGTATGTGCAGGGGTTTCAGCCCTTGTGATCAATACGGTAAACTCCATTTGCTCCTATACCAAAGAAGCATGTTCTGTAGACACCGATGAAGATACCGGGAAGATTACCCTACGTTTTCAGAAACCGGCAGGGCATGATGCACAGCTTTTGATGCAGTCTCTGGCATTAGGTTTACAGGGAGTGAAGAGCCAGTACGGAGCCAAATATATCAAGCTTAACTTCAAGGAGGTGTAAGAATATGTTAAACATGAACCTTCAGTTTTTTGCACATAAAAAGGGAGTTGGTTCTACAAAGAACGGACGTGATTCCGAATCCAAAAGATTAGGTGCAAAAAGAGCAGATGGACAATTTGTAAAAGCCGGAAATATATTATACAGACAGCGCGGTACAAAGATTCATCCGGGCAATAACGTAGGAATCGGCGGAGATGATACCTTATTTGCATTGGTTGACGGTGTATTACGTTTCGAGAGAAAAGGAAGAGACAAAAAGCAGGCTTCCGTATATCCGGTAGCAAGCAACGAATAAGAAGATTTTACTTACAGGTCCGACATTATGCCGGACCTATTCTTTTATGCGCACGCCCGCATAAGGAATATAGTCGCTTACAGCGACATGCGGGCGGCGCGGCGGGTAGGGAAAAACTTCCCTACTCGATTCAACCCTTATTCGATGAGAAAGAGGTGAAACTATGTTTGCCGATCGTGCAAAAATAATCATAAGATCCGGAAACGGAGGCAATGGACATATCAGTTTCCGCCGGGAAAAATATGTTCCCAACGGAGGCCCCGACGGCGGTGACGGCGGCAAGGGCGGAGATATTATTTTTTTGGCAGACGAAGGAGTGAATACCCTGAGTGATTACCGCTACAAGCGTAAATTCTTTGCGAAAAACGGTGAAGAAGGCGGCAAGAAAAACTGTCACGGAAAAGACGGAGAAGATCTGATCTTAAAAGTGCCGGAGGGAACTGTCATCAAAGATGCGCAGACCGGCAAAGTAATCGCTGATATTTCCGGTGAAGGGAAACGGCAGGTTGTTTTAAAAGGCGGCAGAGGCGGCCTTGGAAACCAGCATTTTGCTACAGCTACCATGCA
>CAYQRG010000076.1:2206-6318 GCA_964419645.1 uncultured Eubacterium sp. | reverse complement strand
TTGAAGTATTACTGGAACTTAAGGTGATTGCGGATGTAGGCCTTGTGGGATTTCCCAATGTGGGCAAATCCACCCTTTTATCCAGGGTGACAAATGCAAAGCCCAAGATTGCAAATTATCATTTTACCACATTAAATCCCAATCTGGGGGTTGTAGACTTAGAAGGCGGAAAAGGATTTGTCATCGCAGATATTCCGGGGCTGATCGAAGGCGCATCGGAAGGTGTGGGATTGGGGCATGAATTCCTTAGGCATATCGAACGTACCAAAGTGATGATTCATATGGTGGATGCAGCTTCCGTAGAGGGCAGAGATCCCATTGCGGATATTTATGCGATTAACAAAGAACTGGAATCCTATAATCCGGATCTGTTGAAGAAACCTCAGGTCATTGCAGCCAACAAAATCGATGCCATTTACGGAGAAAGCAATGAGATATTGGAAAAGCTAAGAGCTGAATTTGAACCTAAGGGAATGGAAGTCTTTCCCATATCCGCAGTCAGCGGCAAAGGGTTAAAGGAGCTTTTGTATCATATTGATGAAATGCTTCTGCATATGGACCAGACGCCGATCGTTTACGAGCAGGAATTTGATCCGGCCCTTCGCTTTTTTAAGGAAGAGCCTTATACGGTGGAGAGGGCAGAGGACGGCGCTTTTGTTGTGGAAGGACCCAGGATTGAAAAGATGCTGGGCTACACGAATATTGACTCGGAAAAGGGATTTTTGTTTTTCCAGAAATTTTTAAAAGAGCAGGGGATTTTGGCAGATTTGGAAGAATTGGGCATTGTAGATGGGGATACGGTTCGCATGTATGGACATGAATTTGATTATTATAAATAGGATATAGTTTTTTAATGAAAAATTTAGATTTCAAATATTGACTTCACCCCGGGGATTCGTTATAAAATAGAGAAAAGACAAAAGCAGATTTTATAAAAAGAAAACCCCACGTATAAATGACAGATCGGAGCTTTTAAAGAGGCTTCGATCTGTTTTTTTGCTGTCTTGCATCCGAAAGAAGCTTCCGGTTACGGTTTTTGTATATGAAAAGCAAATTTTATAAAACTGCAGTGCTTTTATAATTGACAAAAAAATCTGAATTTGTTATCCTTTATTTGTGAATAATTTATATAATATTTTTAAATTACATGTACATATTACGACAAAATTCACAATATAGAATGAAAAAGGAGGCTGTGATATGTTATTTCAGACAACTACAGAGCACGAAGAACTGCGTAAAAAGATTCGTTCTTTTGCAGAAGAAGAGATTAAGCCCATTGCATTTTCCTTAGATCAGGAAAACCGTTTTCCTGACGAAGCAGTAAAAAAACTGGGTGAAATGGGACTTATGGGTATTCCTTATCCCACAGAATATGGCGGAGCAGGACTTGATGTTGTCAGCTATGCCATTGCTGTAGAGGAACTTTCAAGAGTTGACGGCGGTTCCGGCGTAATCCTTTCTGCCCATGTATCCTTAGGTTCTTATCCGATTGCTGCCTTTGGTAATGAGGCTCAGAAAGAAAAATATCTGGTTCCCTTAGCAAAAGGAGAGAAAATCGGCGCTTTCGGCTTGACAGAGCCCAATGCCGGTTCTGACGCGGGCGGTACAGAAACGACTGCTCTGGATAAAGGTGATTATTATCTGCTCAACGGTGGCAAAATTTTTATTACCAATGCGCCAAAAGCAGATACTTATGTAGTATTTGCCGTAACCACACCGGATATCGGAACCCGTGGCATTTCCGCTTTTATCGTGGAAAAGGGCTGGGAAGGATTTGAATTCGGCGATCACTATGACAAAATGGGCATACGTTCCTCTACGACAGCAGAATTAATTTTTAATGATGTGAAAGTGCCAAAAGAGAATCTCCTTGGCAAAGAAGGCGACGGCTTTAAAATTGCCATGGCTACCTTAGACGGCGGACGTATCGGAATTGCTGCCCAGGCCCTTGGAATTGCCCAGGGAGCATTTGAACAGGCATTGGATTATGCAAAAGAGAGAAATCAGTTTGGTAAGCCAATCGCAGCTCAGCAGGGTATTTCCTTCAAACTGGCAGATATGGCGACAAAGCTCCGCTGCGCGCGTTTCCTGGTATATTCAGCGGCAGAATTAAAAGAAAATCATGATCCTTACGCTATGGAAGCTGCTATGGCGAAAATGTATGCATCTGACATTGCCCTGGAAGTGACCAACAGTGCACTCCAGATTTTCGGCGGTACAGGCTTCTTAAAAGGCATGGATGTGGAAAGAATGTACCGTGATGCAAAAATCACTACAATTTATGAAGGAACCAATGAAATCCAGCGTGTTGTAATTGCCTCACATCTGATTGGAAGAATGAAAAAAGAGTCCGGCAGTAAAAGCCGTTCCGCTGCAAAAAAGCCGGCTCCCATTACAGGAGTCCGTAAAGGACATATTTTTCGGGAAGGCGATGCAGCCGCCAAAGTAAATTCTCTGGTAGAGGCTCTCAAAAAAGACGGCCATGACTTCACCGTAGGCATTCCGTCTGATACGCCGATTGCTCAGGCAGAGCGTGTTGTTTCCGCCGGCAAAGGAATCGGAAGCAAAGAAAATATGAAATTAATCGAAGATTTAGCAGCCGCTGCGGGAGCTGCAATCGGTTCCTCCCGTCCGGTAGCAGAGACATTAAAATATGTTCCCTTAAGTCGTTATGTGGGTATGTCCGGACAGAAGTTCAGAGGTAATCTCTATATTGCCTGCGGTATTTCCGGCGCAACCCAGCATTTGAAGGGAATCAAAGATGCGTCTACGATTGTAGCCATTAATAAAAACGGCAATGCCCCGATCTTTAAAAACTGTGATTACGGCATTGTAGGCGATGTCAATGAAATCCTGCCACTTTTGACAGAGGCACTGGATACCGGCGAAAAAGAGCCTGCTCCGCCTATGGTAAAAATGAAACGTCCGCCTGCTCCAAAACCAGAACCCATTGGTGACCGCTATGTATGCGGCGGATGCGGATATGAATACATTCCTGAAAACGGTGATGAGGATGCGGAAATCGCTCCCGGCACTTTATTTGAAAAACTGCCTGAAGACTGGGTATGCCCGGAATGTGCGGAAGGCAAAGATCAGTTTATTAAAGCATAACAGCAAAAGGAGGATAGAATATGTATTGTGTACGTAATATAACAGAAGATTTATATTGGGTAGGTGCAAATGACCACAGACTCCATTTGTTTGAGAATATTCACCCAATTCCACAGGGTGTAAGCTACAATGCTTACCTGCTTTTAGATGAGGAAACCGTTTTGTTTGATACCGTTGACTGGTCTGCCTGCCGTCAGCTTATGGAAAATCTGGACTACCTTCTGAAGGGACGTCCGTTGGACTGGCTGGTTGTAAACCACATGGAGCCGGATCACGGCGCTTCCGTAGAGCAGATTCTTTTGCGCTATCCGGATGTAAAATTGATTTCCACCGAGAAATCCTACATGCTGATGCGTCAGTTCGGTTTCCACCCGGATACCCATGAATGCATTACTGTAGCAGAAGGCGATACCCATTGTTTTGGAGCTCATACGGTGACCTTTGTAGAGGCGCCTATGGTTCACTGGCCGGAGGCTATGGTGACCTTTGATGTGACCAACGGAGTTCTCTTCTCGGCAGATGCGTTCGGTTCTTTTATTGCATTAGACGGCAAGCTTTTTGCAGATGAAGTGAATTTTGACAGAGATTGGATTGATGAAGCACGCCGTTATCTTGTAAATATTGTAGGCAAGTACGGCCCGCATATTCAGCTTTTGTTAAAGAAAGCCGGAGGCATTGTGGATCAGATCAAATATATCTGTCCGCTTCATGGCCCGGTATGGCGTGAGGATTTCGGATATTTTATTGATAAATACGATAAATGGAGTCGCTATGAGCCGGAAGAGCAGGGCGTTATGATCGCTTATGCATCCATGTACGGCAATACAGAAGCCGCTGCCCAGGCATTGGCTGCCAAACTTTGTGAAAAAGGCTGCACCAATGTAAAGGTGTATGATGTGTCCAATACCCATGTTTCCTATTTGATTGCGGATGCATTTAAGTACAGTCATATTGTGCTGGCATCTGTTACCTACAATTTGGGCATTTATCCGGTGATG
>CAYQRG010000076.1:0-2196 GCA_964419645.1 uncultured Eubacterium sp. | reverse complement strand
AGCTTTGAATATGCAGAACCGTACTTTTGCGCTGATTGAGAATGGTTCATGGGCTTGTAAGTCAGGGGATCTGATGCAGAAGTTTATTGATGAAGAATTGAAGAATATGACGGTTCTGAATGAAAGACTTAGTATTGCATCTTCTATGGGCGAGGATAAGAGTATTGATTTGGATGCTTTGGCGGATGCGATTATTGAATCTATGAAGAAGTAGGGATAAGGAAAAAATCTACTTGCAATATCTGGAAACCAATGTTATACTAACTAATGTAAATAGATGATTTGTTTTGAGAGTGGGCGAAAGTCCACTCTCAAATTATGTTTAAACAGAGGGCAGGTGAGAAAATGGGAAAAGGAAGAATGTATGAGGAAAAAACAGAAAGCCTGATACTGCCAATATTAGAGAAGAATCAATTTGAACTGGTAGATGTAGAATATGTAAAGGAAGGCAGTACATGGTATTTAAGGGCCTACATCGACAAAGAAGGCGGCATTACAGTTAATGACTGTGAGCTGGTGGCCAGAGAGATGAACGAAATCTTAGACAGGGAAGATTATGTGGAAGATTCCTATGTATTTGAAGTCAGCTCTCCGGGACTTACCAGACCTCTGAAAAAAGAAAAAGACTATGTGCGCAACCTGGGAAAGCCGGTAGAAATCCGCACATATCGGGCGATCGACCACAAAAAAGAATTTGTTGGCATATTAAAGGCCTATGATGCAGACAGTGTCACGATAACAGATGAAAACGAGGCAGATATTCTATTCAAAAAAGCAGATATTGCATTGATTCGTCAGGCATTTGATTTTTAAAACGTAGCAAATAACAAATAATTAGGAGGATATAAAAATTAGCAATAATGAGTTATTAGAGGCGTTGACAATCTTAGAACAGGAAAAAAGTATTCCAAAGGAGACATTGCTGGATGCCATTGAAAACTCACTGATCACTGCATGTAAAAACCATTTTGGAAAATCAGACAATATCAGAGTGCAAATGGACCCTGCGACTTGTGAATATCATGTTTATCAGGAGAAAACAGTCGTAGAGCAGGTGGAAGATCCCATCACCCAGATCAGCTTGGCCAATGCCAAAATGATCGATTCCAAATATGATTTGGAAGATATCGTCAATATAGAAGTCAAATCCAAAGAGTTCGGCCGGATTGCAACACAGAATGCCAAGAACGTAATTCTGCAGAAAATCAGAGAAGAAGAACGCAAGGTACTGTATGATGAATATTACAGCAGAGAGAAAGACGTTGTCACCGGTATTGTTCAGCGGTATACCGGAAAGAATATCAGCATCAATCTTGGTAAAGTAGATGCCATACTGACGGAGAACGAACAGGTCAGAGGAGAAGTGTTCCAGCCTACAGAACGTATCAAATTATACGTGCTGGAAGTAAAATCCACCAACCGGGGACCGAAGATTTTAGTATCCAGAACACATCCGGAGCTGGTGAAACGGTTATTTGAATCTGAAGTAACAGAAGTTAGGGACGGAATTGTGGAAATTAAAAGCATTGCCAGAGAGGCCGGCAGCAGAACCAAAATGGCTGTATGGTCCAACGATCCGGATGTAGATCCGGTGGGAGCCTGCGTAGGTATGAACGGAGCCAGAGTCAATGCGATCGTAAGCGAACTTCGGGGAGAAAAAATAGACATTATCAACTGGAATGAAAATCCGGCAATGCTGATTGAAAATGCATTAAGCCCGGCCAAAGTCATTTCCGTTATCGCAGATGCAGAAGAAAAAACTGCCAAAGTAGTCGTTCCGGATTACCAGCTTTCCCTGGCAATCGGAAAAGAGGGACAAAATGCAAGACTGGCAGCAAGGCTGACCGGATTTAAAATTGATATTAAGAGCGAGACACAGGCGAGAGAAGCCGGAGACTTCATGGATTATGAAAATGACTATGAAGACGAATACGATGAGTATGACGATTATGATGAATACGACGAGGAATATGCTGACGAATATGAAGAAGAATACGAAGAAGAATATGAAGAAGGCGAATATCCGGCAGAGGAAACGTTAGAAGAAACAGAATCGTATTCGGAGGATAGCGAAGAAAATGAATAAAAAAATTCCCATGCGTCAATGTGTCGGCTGCAGGGAGATGAAATCGAAACGGGATCTGATCCGTGTCATCCGCACATCAGAAGAGGAAATATTAATTGATGCTACCGGCA
>CAYQRG010000075.1:6862-8280 GCA_964419645.1 uncultured Eubacterium sp. | reverse complement strand
GTCTGCTCCTTTTACCAGTTTTACGGTTCCTTCCGGTATATTGATTACCTTATAGAAATTTCCGTCTACCTCAAATTCTGTTTCAATATCAGGAGGCCCATAGCTGCTAATTTCCAGACCGTCTATTGCATCGGTAAGCGCTTTCCGTACCCTCTCTAATTCGTCAAGATCTGTAGAATTCTTAGCTGCTTCAGCCGCACTATATGCTTTCAGAAATTTCTGCCAACTGTCAGTTGTAAAATATACATCGTCTATGTTTTTCTTTCCATCCGCTCGCTGAATCGCTTGCCAAAGAGCCTGCTGCGCTTTCGGAATCAAATCCTCATCCGTCCCCTGCATCACCAGATCAGCATATGCTTTTTCCAGTGCGGCATAGGCTGCCTGCATTTCACTATATGACACATTTATATTTGCTTTTAGCTGTTCCACTGTCTGTAAAGCCTCTTTATAGGTACTCCATGTACTGTCCGTATAATTGGAAGCATCCGAAAGCTGCGGCAGATTTACAAGCTCCTGTTCGATGGTTTCTTTTAATCCCGGCATACACAGAGAATCGGCTATATCTGAAAGCCTAAATTTTGCCTGCTTAATCCAGCACCAGTCGTTATGAACATTGTAATTCGGCAGATTCTCTGAATAATCTTTATCCCAATGTCCATAGGTATCCAGGATAAATGTTCCGTTCGGCAAAACAGCCATTCCCGTATAACCGGTATCTCCCGACTTGGCATTTGCTGCCCAGTCTTCGCAAAGGAGAATGCGGTAGTCTCCCTCTCTTCCTTCTATAATATCTTCATAGGTTCCAACCCATGCAATCCAGTCTCCTGCCACCCAGTCACTATTGCCGTCAAACAGATTGTTGCCGTTTAAATCATATTTAATTTCACGGAATGTTATAAGTATCCTCTGCCCTGTCGGATCGGTAGGATCATACAAAATCTTATGACGTTCTCCGGCAAGAGAACCAGGCATTGCAACCGGTTCGGTCCAAGTTTCACCTTCATCATCTGAATAAAACATGGTTGCCGGACCATTATGCGTCTGGTTTCTGGCCAGAGCTACAATTCTGTTTCCGTCCGGTGAACGGAACATGCCTACTTCACAGATCTGATGACTTTCTTCTATCTGACGGTATTCGCTCAGATAAGGTTCCGGCGCCGACCACTGCTCATTTCCCTCTTCATCAAAAGTCAGATACGTCTTATAGTTTACAAATGTATTGCCATTGTGGTATACACCCATCCATTTATCAATATATTCGCCATTTTCTTTCAACTGAACCAGGCTTGCCATTGCAACAACTCCTTGGTTCCACGCCCCATCAATCGTCGGATGCCATGATTTAAATTCTGACCAGTTTTCTCCGTCATCTGTAGAAATAGAAGTATCCCATCCTCCGGAAGGCGCTCCAAAATTAG
>CAYQRG010000075.1:479-6852 GCA_964419645.1 uncultured Eubacterium sp. | reverse complement strand
GTCATATTCAATTTGTAAATTGTAGGCGTTTCATAGGAAGTTGCCCAAGATTCTGGAATGTTCTCTTTTTTGGTCCATGTCTCTCCTGCATCATGGCTCACCATCATAATAATACGGCCTACACCGTGTCCTACCGGAAATACTGTATACAGTGTCTGATTATCATCCAGCATAACCATATCCGGCTGTCCCAGATAATGTTCATCACCGGTCTGCGGTCCTTGATATAAATCTGATAAATAATTTTCCGGCAGTTTATAATCCGTAAGCGCATTGCTGATACGCATTGCTCTCTCTGTTACCGTAATCTTTACAGATGCTGTATATCCGGTTGGTCGGTTTACCAATACAATCGTCGTTTCGCCCGCACCTCTCGCAGTAACGATACCTTTTGCATCTACTGTTGCAATCGATTTATCCTTTGATTCGTAAACAATCGTCTTATCTTCCTGACTGGTAACTAAAATCGGTGCAATCTCCCAGGTTTCTCCTACTTTCAGTTCCATGTCCGATTTAAAAATGTGCAATCCCTCTTTTTTCGATTGAATATACCTCTCTGAAATTTCCTCCACGCCGGCTTTGAAAGCTGTCATTTCTTCTATCAACTGAGCTTTTGCCGAATCGCTCATATAACTTCGGGAAGTTCCTGCTGTTGTCTGAATCTGTGCATACAAAGCCTGAATCTGATCCGAAAACCGTGGATCCTCCATTTCGATCAGCATCAGCTTATTCACATCCCGAACTGCCTCTGCCATACGCTCTAACCGCACGGAGCTTTTGCTCGTAGGATTTTCGGCGTCTTTTTCATCCGGGAAGATCAGGAAACAATCTCCCGCTTCAAATGCATTATGTGTCGTATCACGCAGGGGATCTGCCACCCAGGCGTCATATGCCCAGCGCAAAAATCCTGCAGTTCCCATTTTGGCTGCATTCACAATCGACCAGTAGCTTTCTGCCGGAATGCTTAAAGAGAAATTGCCCGGACTATGCTCTGTGCAGGAATACAATGTCGTCCGAAGTCCTGCTGCTTCTCGGTCTTTTAACAACTGCGCAAAATCTTCCGCATGCGCTGCTGCTGCATTGTCTCCTACATTCAAATCCGTCACACGCATAGCAAGGTCCTTTTGATTTACAAAACCATCCATAGCTCCTGCTGTCTTTAAACTCTCGCCTTTGCTGTTTTTCACTGAATCGATCAGATCAAATGCCGCTGCTGAAAATCCTCTTTCATCAATTCCAATATAAGACTCGTCAAACCATCCTTTTTTTTCCAGATGTGCAATCAAATCCGTCAAAAAGTCTGTCCATACATCCGTATAACGAGCATTTCCCGCTGAAAAACCTTCTTTTGTCAGTGTATCGCCTTCCCAGTAAGTAAAAGAATTATGCCAAGGCGCAATACTGTATAGCACGATTTTATCTCCGATTCCCAGAGATTTACAAAACTCCACCCATTTGTCAAAATCGCTATAATTGTAGGAAAAACTTCCGTCACTATTTTTCGTCCACTTTATCATAGACGGATAATGTACGTTATTGGCACTGTAAGTCTGCCCATTCCAGGCCTCTTCTACAATAGATGCTGTAATGGCATGACCGCCGATTTCTTTATACTTCTCCATAGAGGATCGCATAATCGCAAGATGCTCCTCTGAAAAAGGCGTTACTCCATAGTATTCCGCACTGCTGTAAGGATACTGCCAAAGTTCAATATCAAAAACACTGTTCCGTTCCTCTACATCCGAAAGTACAGCATCCTGTACCACTATGGTATAGGTAAATGTAATCGGCTCTGCAAGATCCTTTGCTGTTGCGGTAAGCGTTCCCGTATAACTGCCAGCCTTCGCATCCTTTGGAATGTCAAATTCCACCCAGACAGGCTGTAAACTGTTCCAGCCGATTTCTATAGAACCACCCTCCTGGTATAGAATATCGGAGCTTTCACTTCTGTTTGAAACTGTTTCTGGCGGAAGCGCACGATTTGGATCTCCATACCCCAGATAAGCGCCGTTATAAGCCTTTGCAGATTTTATAAATGTTGTCTTTACATGGTCTGCAGAAATTGTATCACTGCCGCAGGTAAGCTCACTTGCCTGTATCTGAACATTTTCCAGGCTGCAGTTTTTGGAAAATAATACAAGTTCTCCTATGGCCTTGTCATTTTTCCAGGCTGACAACCTGCCGGACCTGGTAGTTTTTGCAGCAACCTCGCCGTAACGGTCCTTTGTATACTGCGTATCGGTATCTACAATCGTACCGCCCAGATTCGGTGTTCCTCCTTGGTACGGCTTATGTGTAATCTCCGCGCCGGCTACCTGATTGACAATTTTGCTTCCGCTTCTGTCAGTCTGTGTCACGGCTTTGAGCACATGATCTCCCTCTGTCAGTCCGCTCACCTGATATACAACGTTTTCCTGACGGCTGCCATTGTACAAATCTACGATTTGTTCATGTCCACCGTCTATCGTATATTTTACTTTTCCGTGAGCCGGCGCTTTCATGGCAGATACCTTAATTGCATTTCCCCTGAAATAAATCTCAAAAAAACATTCCTCTGCCCGCGCATCTGACGCTCCAAGATCAATATAAGACTCATTCCCATTCAAAGTCCAATTTTTGCCGTCATACGCAGTATATTTGAAATAATTCAACTGCGTCGAATCTGTGATGCTGGTTCCCAGTGTCGTAACTTCGTCTGTTTCTGCAGCTTTCACCGGCATAAATTGCAATGGCAATGCCAGAATACATACCAGAAACAAACTAATCCATCGTTTTGCTGTTTTCTTTACACCCATTTTCTCCTCCTAATTTTCATCCTAAAATATCTCCGGCACTCTATTGTACCATCTGGTGCTTTACAATGGTTACTTCTTTCTATTCTATCACCCAACAGAAATAATTTCAATCATTCTGTAATAACTCTTTGCCGAAGGAAAACGTAAAAAACCCCCGGAAATCTTCTTTCAAAGACTTCCGGAGGCTCTTTTATAAAATCTTTTTTATAATTCCTCTTCTTCCACAACCAGTTTATCCAGATGCCAGATATCATCCACATATTCCTGAATGGTACGGTCTGAAGAAAACTTGCCTGCATGGGCAGTATTTAACATTGCCATTCTTGCCCAGCGTTTCTCATCCTTATATGCCTCTTCCACTTCCTTCTGCGCCTGTGCATAGGAACGGAAATCTGCAAGAATGAAATAGGTATCTGCATACTGGGTGCTCTGTGTATTTAACAGTGAGTTATACAATTCACGGAACAATTCGCTGTTATATGGTGAATAAAATCCATTGATCAGCTGCATCAATACCTTGCGGATATCCTGATCATTGTTAAAGATCTGCATCGGATTGTAATCTCTGTGCTTCTCATGGGCAATGATTTCGTCAGAACTCATACCAAAAATAAACATATTCTCTTTGCCCACTTCTTCTAACATCTCTACGTTTGCGCCGTCCATGGTTCCAATGGTAACAGCGCCGTTTAACATAAACTTCATATTACCGGTTCCGGATGCTTCCTTGCTGGCCGTAGAAATCTGCTCGCTGACATCTGCCGCCGCAAAAATCCACTCGGCATTGGATACACGGTAGTCCTCAATAAATACCACTTTGATCTTGTCATGGATGCTCTTGTCGTTGTTGATCACATCCGCAACACTGTTGATCAGTTTAATGGTCAGCTTTGCAATCTTATAGCCTGCTGCCGCTTTTGCGCCAAAGATAAAGGTTCTCGGATAGAATTCCCGATCCGGATGCTCCTTGATCTCATTGTACAGATACATAATATGAAGAATATTTAATAACTGCCTCTTATATTCATGGAGACGTTTTACCTGTACGTCAAATATTGACCGTGGGTCTACATCAATGCCGTTATGCTCTTTGATGTATTTCGCCAGGCGCACTTTATTCTGATATTTGATATTCATGAATTCGTGCTGCGCTTTCTCGTCATCTGCATAAAGGGCAACCTTTCCGATTTTGCTTAAGTCTGTGATCCATTCCTGTCCCACATGATCCGTTACCCATGCAGCCAAAAGCGGATTGCCGTGAAGCAAGAAACGTCTCTGGGTAATTCCGTTGGTCTTGTTGTTGAATTTGTCCGGATACATCTCATAGAAATCTTTTAATTCCTGATTCTTTAAGATTTCCGTATGCAGCCTTGCCACACCGTTGACAGAATGGCCTGCCGCAATGGCAAGATGTGCCATTTTCACCTGGCCGTTATAGATAATTGCCATACGCTCCACTTTGCCGTTGTCACCCGGATACTTCTGCTGGATCTGCAGGCAGAATCTGCGGTTGATCTCTTCTACGATCTGGTAAATACGGGGCAGGAGCCTTGAGAAAATCTCAATCGGCCATTTTTCTAATGCTTCTGCCATAATTGTATGGTTGGTGTATGCACAAACTTTTGTTGTAATATCCCATGCATCATCCCACTGCAATTCTTCTTCGTCCACCAGATAACGCATCAGCTCTGCCACTGCTACGGTTGGATGCGTATCGTTTAACTGAAATGCCACTTTCTTCGGCAGATCATGAATATCGGAATGTGACTTTTTAAATCTTGCAATCGCGCGCTGTACGCTGGCAGATACAAAGAAATACTGCTGTTTTAAGCGAAGCTCTTTTCCTGCGATATGGTTGTCGTTCGGATACAGGACTTCTACCAGGTTCCGTGCCAGGTTTTCCTGTTCTACCGCTTTGTGGTAATCACCTTTATCAAAAGAATCCAGCTCAAAACACTCTGCCGGTTCAGCGTCCCAGATCATCAATGTATTTACCACATGGTTGTCATAACCGATGATCGGCATATCATACGGAACCGCGCGGACAGACTGATAACCTTCCTGCTGGAACTTCATTCTGCCGTCCGGTCCATTCACGGCACGGACATAACCGCCGAATTTCACTTCATAGGTATATTCCGGACGTCTCAATTCAAACGGATAACCGTCTTTTAACCAGTTGTCTGGTACTTCTAACTGAAAACCGTCTTCGATTTTCTGCTTAAACATTCCGTAACGGTAACGGATACCGCAGCCATAAGCCGCATATCCAAGGGTAGATAAGGATTCCATAAAGCAGGCTGCCAGCCTTCCAAGGCCGCCGTTTCCAAGAGCCGGGTCCGGTTCCTGATCCTCAATGGCATTGATATCCAGCCCCATTTCCTCTAACGCCTCTGCCACTTCCTGATAAGAAGTCAGATTGATCATATTATTGCCCAGCGCGCGTCCCATTAAAAATTCCATGGACATATAGTATACCACTTTCGGATCTTCTTTTTTCATGCTGTGCTGTGTTTCCATCCACTGATTGATGATCTCATCTTTTACAGCATAAGATACTGCCTGGAAAATCTCCTGGGAATTGGCCTCTTCCAGTGTCTTACGGTAAAGCGTTCTGACATTGTCTTTTACCTGTTTTTTAAACTGTTCCTTGTCAAATGTTTTCTTTTTCAAGAGAGCTCCTCCTTCTTTACTTCCATAACGACATGTTCACCGTTAATGTTCCATTCTTTTTCATATCCGCCAAGTTTCTCTGTTGTAATCTCCACGGCAAGTACTTCAGAACAGATTGTATCCTGATTCTTTTCAAAGATTTCGGATACCTTTCCTCCTGTCTGATAGGAAACTTTAATCTTATCCATTACTTCAAATCCGGCTTCTTTCCGCATCGTCTGGATCTTACTGATCAACTCACGGACAAATCCCTCTTCTACCAGCTCTTCGGTCAGGTTCGTATCCAATACAACAGTAACCTCATTATCTCCCTCGGTTACATACCCTTCCATTTGAGTCATGGTGATGAGCAAATCGTCCTCTAATAATACAACTTCTTCGCTGATGCTGTCAAGTTTCAGTACACCCTTCTCTTTAAGCTCTGCCATTGCCTCATTTCCGTTTAATTCAGCTAATGCCTGCTTGATCTGTCCCAAATATTTTCCGTATTTCGGACCTACGGTACGCAGCTGGGGTTTAAAGGTGTAATCGGTAAATGCACTGACATCCTCTGCAAATTCTACCTTCTTTACATTTAATTCATCTTCTATAATTTCTACATAAAATTCAGAAAGATCGTAAGGAGCTTTTACATACATTTTACCAATGGGCTGGCGGTTTTTGATATTTGCCGTATTACGGCATGCCCGTCCCATAACCACAATCTTTAAGACGGCATCCATATTCTTCTCTAACTCTTTGTCGATCACAGACTCATCTGCTATTGGGAAATCACACAGATGTACGCTCTCCGGCGCATTTTTATCTATGCTTCCTACTAAATTGCGGTAAATGTCTTCTGACATAAAAGGAATCAAGGGAGCTGCACATTTGGCCACTGTTACAAGAGCGGTGTACAAAGTCAT
>CAYQRG010000075.1:0-469 GCA_964419645.1 uncultured Eubacterium sp. | reverse complement strand
ATATATGCATTGATCTTATCCTGCTCCATACCCTTTGCCCAGAAACGTTCTCTGCTTCTTCTGACATACCAGTTACTCATTTCATCTACAAATCCGTCTAACGCCCTTGCAGCTTCCGGAATCCGATAATTGCCAAGATTGGTATCCACATCCAGAATCAAACTGTTTAACTTTGACAACAGCCACTTATCCATAACGGATAATTTATCGTAATCCAGCGTATATTTGCTTGCATCAAATTCGTCAATATTGGCATACAGCACAAAGAATGCATAGGTATTCCAGAGCGTGCCCATAAATTTACGCTGTCCTTCCTGCACGGCTTTTCCATGGAAACGATTGGGCAGCCAGGGTGCGGAATTGATATAGAAATACCAACGGATCGCATCTGCACCATATTTCTCCAATGCCTCAAAGGGATCTACGGCATTTCCTTTGGATTTGCTCATCTTCTGTCCCTTTTCATCCT
>CAYQRG010000074.1:877-8293 GCA_964419645.1 uncultured Eubacterium sp. | reverse complement strand
TGACAACAACAGGAAACACGGTTATCTCATATATCTGTTATCTGATTCCGTCCAGTGCCACTTTTGAGGGGATTATGGATTTGGCGAGTGACGGTATGGCAACTGCAGGCAGAGACATAGTTATTCTTATGGCACACTGCATTCTTTGGTTTCTGTTTTATCTGCTGATCTCTAAACGGCAGAAATATGCAAAATAAACTCAGGGAAATCTATAAAATACCCATACTCCTTTTAAAGGGAGATTATGGGTATTTTTGTTTTAGTATGGTTATTTTATAAAAATCAAATTATTTTCAAAAAAATTACAATTTTTTCAATTTTTTCAAAAAAGTATGATACAATAACACCATCTTATTAACAATCAGGCAGAGCTAAAGGAGAAGGGCTTATCCTGCCTGTGACCACAAGGAAGGGGTAAATCTATGGAAATCAATGAAATCAAGAAACTATGCGAAGAAAATCAAATCCGTATGATCGATTTTAAAATGACGGATATCGACGGTCGCTGGAGGCATATCACCATACCGGTAGAGCGTTTTGGAGAAAGCGTTTTTACCCAGGGCATCGGTTTTGACGGCTCCAACTACGGATATGCGCCTGTGGAAAAAAGCGATATGGTATTTCTTCCAGATCCGGATACAGCGTATATTGATCCTTTTGCAGAAGTTCCTACACTGACGATGTGCGGAAATGTCTGCACCATAGGAAAAGGAGAAAATACACCCTTTGACCAGTATCCCAAGAATGTAAGTTTAAGGGCAATAGAGCATATGAAAAAAATCGGGATTGCAGACCGCATGATCATCGGACCGGAATTTGAATTTTATCTTTTTGACAGCGCCCGTTTTGAAGTTTCACCGAAGCAGTGCGGCTATCGGATCGATGCGAAACAGGCGGACTGGAACTGCAGTCTGGATACTCCGGGAAATAATGGTTACGAAGTGCATTACAAAGGCGGTTATCATATAGCAGCACCTCAGGATGTAGGTTACGATCTGAGAAGCAAAATGTGCATGATGATTGAGGACTGGGGTATTCCGGTGAAATATCACCACCATGAAGTCGGCGGACCGGGACAAATGGAGATTGAAGTAGAGCTTAACGATATGCCGGATATGGCAGACAATACGATGATTATCAAGTATATCATTAAAAATATGGCGGCAAGGGAAGGAAAGACAGCAACTTTCTTACCGAAGCCGATTTATCAGGAAGCAGGAAATGGCCTGCACGTTCATATGATGTTGTTAAAAGACGGACAGCCTTTGTTTTACGATGAAAACGGATATTCCGGCTTAAGCCGCACGGCGCATTACTTTATCGGTGGGCTGTTGAAACATATTGCTTCTTTGTGCGCATTTACAAACCCGTCCACCAATTCTTTTAAACGTCTGGTGCCGGGATATGAAGCTCCGGTTACGGTTGGTTATGCGACTTCCAACCGAAGCGCAGTGATTCGGATTCCTGCCTATGCGAAAACGCCGGAAACAAAACGTTTTGAACTGCGCAATCCGGACGCAACAGCCAATCCCTATTACGCCTATGCAGCAATTTTAATGGCAGGACTTGACGGAATTGAAAATCAGATCGATCCGGCAGAGCAGGGCTGGGGACCTTATGATTTTAATCTGTATACTTTGTCAGAAGAAGAGCAAAAGAAGATCAAAGGACTTCCGAAATCTCTGGGTGAGGCGCTGGATGCATTAGAGGCAGATCATGATTATCTGACAAAAGGAGGCGTATTCCCGGAGCGGTTGATTGAGGTATGGATGGAGCGTAAACGGGCAGAGCTGAAAACGCTGGAGCAGATTCCGAATCCGGCAGAGTTTAAGATGTATTTTGACCTGTAAAAGGTATTTTAAATCCAGTAATTAGTGGTTTCTTGTAGAAACCGAAAGAATATGATATGATAAGAACCGTAGGCAGCCTGTATATCAGGTTCCTGCGGTTTTTATGTATATGCCGATGCGAAGGACATCTGCCGCTAAAGCGGCGCATCGGCGATGCGGCGGGCAGGGGAAGAAATCTTACTTGCTCGGAATTTCTGGGAAGGAGTTTTTATGGCAGTTTATAAAATATTAAAAAAAGACGGCAATGCAAAGCGTGCCGAATTTCATACAGTGCACGGCGTGATACAGACGCCGGTTTTCATGAATGTGGGAACGGCGGCCGCAATCAAAGGAGCCGTATCCACAGAGGATTTGGAACAGATCAAAACCCAGGTGGAGCTTTCCAATACCTATCATCTGCATGTGCGGCCGGGAGATGAACTGATTCATGATCTGGGCGGACTGCATAAGTTTATGGTGTGGGACAAACCGATCCTTACCGATTCCGGCGGATTTCAGGTGTTTTCCTTAGCAAAGTTAAGAAAAATCAAAGAAGAAGGCGTGCATTTTCATTCCCATGTGGACGGCAGGAAGATTTTTATGGGACCGGAAGAGAGCATGCAGATTCAGTCCAATCTGGCGTCTACGATCGCTATGGCCTTTGACGAATGTCCAAGCAGCACAGCTGACCGGAAATATGTACAGAATTCCGTAGACCGTACCACAAGATGGCTTGTGCGCTGCAAAGAAGAGATGAGCCGCCTGAATTCTCTGGAACGTACCATAAATAAAGAACAGCTTTTATTTGGAATCAACCAGGGAGCAATTTATGAAGATATCCGCATTCATCATGCAAAGCAGATTTCGGAGCTGAATCTGGATGGATATGCTGTGGGAGGCCTTGCCGTAGGGGAAAGCCACGAGGAAATGTATCGGATTTTGGATGTTACCGTACCAAATCTGCCGGAGAATAAACCAACGTATCTTATGGGAGTCGGCACACCGGCGAATATTTTAGAGGCAGTGGAGCGTGGGGTGGATTTCTTTGACTGTGTCTATCCTACCAGAAACGGACGGCATGGGCATGTATATACTAATCAGGGGAAACGCAACCTGTTTAATCAGAAATATGCAAAAGATACAAAACCCATCGAAGAAGGATGTCAGTGCCCAGCCTGCCGCAGATACAGCAGAGCTTATATCAGACATCTTTTAAAAGCGAAAGAAATGCTTGGAATGCGTCTTTGTGTGCTGCACAATCTTTATTTTTACAATACCATGATGGAAGAGATTAGGGCTGCCATTGAAAAAGGACAGTATCAGAGTTATAAAGAAGAAAAATTGTATGGCATGAAACAGGGAGGAAAAGCATGAAAAAGAAACCATGGAAATACTTGCTGGCATGGCTTATGGTTGTCTGTATGGCAGGAAATATTTTATCAGTTTATCCGGTGTTTGCAGAGGAAGCGGCCGTTCAATCGGAGCCCATTCGAGTTTCCTGTGTGGGGGACAGCCTGACATACGGTTATCGGTCAAGTGATCCGAAAACAAAATCATATCCGGCCAGGCTGCAGGAGCTGTTAGGGGACGGTTATCTCGTTCAGAATTTTGGACGGAATAGCACAACACTTTTGAAAAATACAGATATGCCATATGTAAATCAGAAGGAATATCAGGACAGCCTTGCGTCAAATCCGGACATTGTCATTATTATGCTGGGGGCTAACGATTCTAAAGCAAAGTATTGGGATAAAGGAGGGCGGGAACAGTTTGCATCGGATGCCAAAGAACTTGTTCTGGCATATCAGAACCTTCCTTCCAAACCGAGAGTGATTTTTGCAACTTGTCCTGCCTGCTATTATGCTGATGCTGCGGATATCAGGGGAAATGTTGTAGAAGATGAAATTGTGCCGATGCAAAGGGAGATTGCAGAGGAAAATGGTTGGGAAATGATTGATATGTTTGCTCTGGCAGCAGATAAGGGCAGGTTATGCCATAGTGACGGACATTTTAATGATATTGGATATTATTATGAAGCAGAGTGTATGTATGCCGCTGTAACAGGGGAGGCTTTTGTACCGGAGGGGCTTCCTGTTGCCAATATTGAGGGATTGTCAGAGCATCCAGGAAACGAAGCAAAATATGCAGTGGATGATGATTATACGACATTATGGCACAGTGAATGGGAGCCAATGGCCCCAAGGGAAAACCATGTCCTGACACTGGAATTAGAAGAACGGAGCATGGCGGAGGGAATCTGTTATCTGCCGCGGCAAGACCAATCAACGAACGGTACAATTACCGAATATGAAGTACAGATCAGCAATGACGGCGGAGCGACCTATACAAAGGCGGCAGAAGGAAGCTGGGCGGCAGATGCTTCATGGAAGAAATGTCAGTTCCAGAAGCCGATGGCAGCGACACATATTAAGTTGATTTCTAAAAATGCGGTAGATTCAAACAGCAGCGCGGCGGAGATACGGATTGTGGGAAGTGTATATACAGCGGAATCCCTCTCGGAAGCCAGGGTAAATTTGCAGGCGGATTATAACAGTTATCAGCAGCGTTTTACAGATGAAACATTGTATGAAGCAGAATCATGGACTGCATTTATGGAAAATATGCAGATTGTACAAAGCAAGATGAATCAGGACAATCTGACGCTTACAGAGGTGAATTCCATTGGAAAAGCTTTGAGAGAGTCTGTTTTATCCCTTCAGAAAAAAGAAGCAGAGCCTTTGGATATTGAAAAATCCATGAAACGGAAGTATTATATGACACAGGATCGGGAGACAATTCTTCCTTATCGGATTTACCTGCCAAAGGGATACACTCCGGAGAAAAAGTATCCTCTGGTACTGTATCTGCATGGTGCAGGCGAAAGAGGCGGTGATAATGCAGTACAGTTGACAGCCTCTAATTACAGCTTTTTTGAAAAAATACTTGGCACAGAGCGGAACAAATATGAGGCGATTATTATAGCGCCTCAATGTCCTACGAATCAGCAGTGGGTAGATACGCCGTGGGCAGATGGCTGCTATAGTCTGGATGATGTGCAAGAGAGTAATGAAATGCAGGCAGTAGAAGAACTGCTGAGTGAGCTTCAGAAAACATACAGCATAAATAAAAACCGCATATATGCTGTTGGATTTTCCATGGGCGGTTTTGGCGTATGGGATCTGATGATGCGAAATCCCGATTTGCTGGCAGCGGCAGTTCCGATTGCCGGAGCAGGAGATCCCACAAAGGCAGAGCAGATCAAAGATGTGCCGATTTGGTGTTCTCACGGAACGGACGATACGACAGTACCCTATGCAAAATCAACACCTGTAATGGCAGAGGCGCTTCAAACGGCAGGTTCTGCAAAGATGTGTTATACGGAGTATGCAGGGAAAGGTCATTTAATCGTATCTGAGGTTTGCGCAGAAGGGGAATTTCTCTCCTGGCTGTTCGGACAGAAGAAGGAAATGGAAGTAACAGATTTATCCGATGCGGTTTTGGCAGCAGAAAACAAGGACCCAAATCTGTATACAGAGGAAAGTTATCAGGCATTTTTAGAAGCGCTTTCTAAGGCGTGGGCGCTTCTTGCAGATGATTCAGCACAGCAGGACGAGATTGATAACGCCCTTTTGGAACTGGAGGAAGCAGAGCGCGGATTAAAGGAAAAACCGAAGGAGGTCATGACACCAGAACCTCTAAAAGCGCCGGAGATTTTGTCTGTATCCAGGAAGTCAAAGAGCATTACAGTTTCTTGGAGTCCGGTTTCTAATGCGTCAGGCTATGAGGTATCTTATTGTACAACCGGAGGTTATACAAGCGTACTGATCATGGGGCAAAGCGTGGCTTCTTACCAGTTAAACCAGACAAATGCCAATACGGTGTATCAATTCCGTATCAGGGCTTACAGAGATGTGAATGGACAGAAATATTATTCTGACTATTCTGCATGGAATACGAAGTCTGTTGACATTCCGAAAGTAAAATCCGTTTCTGCTAAAAAATCGGGAAAAGCAATCCGTATCAAATGGAAAAAGATTTTGGGAGCATCCGGTTATAAAATTTTACGGGGAAACAGAAAAAAAGGAAAGTTTAAAGTAGTCGGAACGATTAAAAAAGGAAAAAAGGTTACGTTTTTGGATAAAAAAGTAAAGGCAGGTAAGCAGTATTATTATAAAGTCTGCGCAATATCTAAGTCAGGAGCACATACGGCCGAAGGTCCGCTTTCGGCAGCAAAATCTGCAAAGTTTTAAAACGGATACCTATAAAATTTTGATGAAATGTTTAAATTCCCTTGCCGTTTATACAAGATTTGTGTACAATGGTTTAGGTAATTCATAAAAAGGAGGAAAAGTAATGTCCATAGTATTAACCCAAGGAACAGCAAGTTCTCTACCAATGCTGATTTCATTAGCTGTTTTATTTATTTTCATGTATTTTTTTATGATTCGTCCACAGCAGAAAGAAACGAAAAGAAAGACTGCTATGCTTTCTGCGTTAGCAGTAGGGGACACGATTTTGACCACAAGTGGCTTTTATGGTGTTGTAATCGACATTGAGGAGACCACCATTATTGTAGAGTTTGGCAGCAACAAAAACTGCCGTATTCCAATGCAGAAGGATGCCATTGCAGCAGTAGAAAAGCCGGATGCAGAATAGAAGAACGGAATGTAAAGTGGGAAACGTGTCATGGCGTTTCCTGTTTTTTAAGATTTAAAAAGATGCGCAATAATAAGGAAATACCCTCCGGGTATCCCTTTATGCGCTGAAAAGACGCGCGAAAATAAGGAAATACCCTCCGGGTATCCCTTTATGCGCTGAAAAAATGCGCAATAATAAGGAAATACCCTCCGGGTATCCCTCTATGCGCTGAAAAAATGCGCAATAATAGTGAAAGGAAGAGATGTCATGAGTTATCGTATTGGTGTTATTTCCGGTGACGGAATTGGACCGGAAATTGTGGCAGAGGCCAGAAAAGTATTAGACTGTATTGGAACAAAATACGGCCATGTGTTTGAGTATGAAGAGATTTTAATGGGAGGATGCTCCATAGATGCAACAGGAGTGCCTCTGACAGATGAGGCCATTGCTCAGGCAAAAGCAAGCGACGCCGTTTTAATGGGTTCCATTGGAGGCAACACAGCGACGTCTCCCTGGTATAAGTTAGAACCGAGTTTAAGACCGGAGGCAGGGCTTTTAAAATTAAGAAAGTCATTGAATCTCTTTGCTAATTTAAGGCCGGCATATCTCTATGAAGAGTTAAAAGAGGCTTGCCCCTTAAGAGATGATATCATTGGAGACGGCTTTGATATGATGATCATGAGGGAATTAACCGGTGGACTTTATTTCGGAGCCCGTAAAACAGAAGAAATAGACGGACTGATGACAGCAGTAGATACCCTTACATACAACGAAAACGAAATCAGAAGAATTGCAAAGCGTGGGTTTGACATTGCCATGAAACGCCGCAAAAAAGTGACAAGTGTAGATAAAGCAAATGTATTGGATTCTTCCAGACTCTGGAGAAAGATTGTAGAAGAGGTTGCAGCAGAATATCCGGAAGTTTCCTATGAGCATATGTTAGTCGATA
>CAYQRG010000074.1:0-867 GCA_964419645.1 uncultured Eubacterium sp. | reverse complement strand
ACTGCGCGATGCAGCTGGTCAAAGATCCCAAACAGTTTGATGTTATTTTGACCGAGAATATGTTTGGAGATATTTTATCGGATGAGGCAAGCATGGTAACCGGTTCCATTGGAATGCTTTCTTCCGCCAGCTTAAATGATACAAAGTTTGGATTGTATGAGCCCAGCGGTGGTTCCGCACCGGATATTGCAGGAAAAGGAATCGCGAATCCAATCGCAACGATTTTAAGTGCGGCTATGATGCTGCGTTACTCCTTTGATTTGGACAAGGAGGCAGATGCTATAGAAAAGGCCGTTAAGAAGGTATTAGAAGAAGGCTATCGCACCATTGATATTATGCCACAGTCAGAAGAAAAGCGTGCTTCTGTTAAACAGGTGGGAACGAAAGAAATGGGCGATCTGATTTCAGAATATATAGGAAGAGAAAGGGACTAAGAAAATGAAGAGTGATAACGTAAAGATAGGGATGCAGCAGGCACCCCATAGAAGTTTATTTAACGCATTGGGATTTACCGAAGAAGAAATGAAAAAACCAATGGTGGGAATCGTAAGCTCATACAATGAGATTGTTCCGGGACATATGAATCTGGACAAAATCGTAAATGCCGTAAAATTAGGCGTTGCAGAAGCAGGCGGCGTTCCGGTGGTATTTCCGGCGATTGCAGTTTGTGACGGAATTGCCATGGGACATATTGGGATGAAATATTCCCTTGTAACAAGAGATCTGATTGCGGATTCTACCGAATGTATGGCTCTTGCACATCAGTTTGATGCCCTTGTTATGGTGCCGAACTGTGACAAAAACGTGCCTGGTCTTTTAATGGCTGCAGCAAGGATCAATGTGCCGACGGTATTTGTGTCCGGAGGC
>CAYQRG010000073.1:0-8360 GCA_964419645.1 uncultured Eubacterium sp. | reverse complement strand
GTTCTGTATTACACATGCAAGAATCAATTCTGCCACACGTTCTGCCGCATTTCCTTTCTCCACAGAACCCTTCTGCTGCAAAAAAGCTTTTGCTCTTTCTCTATATAAATCTGCATCAAATTTCAAAATATTATGAATTAGCTGGCGATTATCCGATGCAATGGGAAACGGCGTCTCTTCCAAAGGATAATATAGCCCCCTCATTTTCTGATATCTGACATAATCCGGCGCATAAATAAATGCCGGACGCCCGGTCAACAGAAAATCAAAAACAGCGCTGGAATAATCTGTGATTACTGCGTCTGCTGCCGCCAATAGTTCCTGTATATCCGGATAATCCGTTACGTAAATGCAGTCGTTTCCATATGTTTTTATTTTTTTGGAATCCCCGGCCACTCTCGGATGCAGCCTTAAAAGAATCTTCCAATATCCTCCAAACCGTTTTTCCAGATTCCATTTCAGTTGTTTGAAATCCATCGGTTCTTCCGGTTCACTAAGATCATCACGAAACGTCGGTACATACAAAAGCAGCCTGCAGTCTTTTTGGCCGATGTAATCCTCTACGGCCGCTCTTGCCTTTTCTTCTTTTCTATTAAAAAAGATGTCATTCCTCGGATGTCCGTATTCCAGCACCCGATCCACATCCCAAAAAGCCTGTCTGTAAATATCTGTCTCAAATCTGCTGTTTGAAATCCAGTAATCTGTGTATCGGGAATTTCTTTTTGCAAGAATTGTCCAGTTTGTATCCTGTGTTAAATTTTTACAATCATTTTCTATTTTCTTAATTCCAAAGGAGCCATGCCACATCTGAATATAAGTCTGATTTGGTTTCTTTAGCAATCCTTTGTTCAGATAATGTACCAGTTGATAATTCCCTGCCCAGACACCCGCCGTTGCATATTCATACATTGCTTCCGGCGAACCGTATTCTACCAGCCGTACCTGCTTTGGGAAAGAATCTCTCTGCCCGTTTGGATCTTTTACAGTCCAGACAATGTCCAGATCCTGTTCTTTCTTAAGCAGCTCCTCTGTTACATATTTGCCGTTACAACCATAGCTTTTGCCCATGTAATTGTCAAACACAATCTTATTCGGCTGCACCGGAAGATGTTCTAAGTCCCGATGATAGCTGCGGGTATAGTGGTCTTTGATGCAAAAAGGCGTATGTTTCAGACGGTACACCTTCTCTTCTCCCTGGATTTCATATGATATAATCGTCTTTGCCAGTTGTCTGATCTTTCGGATATAAGGATTCAATGTTTACTCCTCTCTTGATACATCAGATAAATGTCATGTCTGGGGTAACGTTCTTCTTCGGGCGGAAGTTTTTCATAATCGCCGTAAAGACGTTTTAGGTAAGGATGAATATCGCCTGGAATCAAAAATGTTTCATCGGCAAAAGGCGTTTCTTTCAAAGGCATCAAATAGCTTCTTGGCATAATCTCCTGTCTGTAGCCTGCCACGCCAAAAAGGCTGCATATATGCTTACTGTCCTGATCACTCCAGGACGTCATAATTTTCTTTGTTACTTTCATATAAAAATCAAACATAAAATTCGGCGTAACTTTTATAATAAATTTAGAAATATTCCGAATCTTCGTCCCTTTGTTCTTAACCGGATTTCTGTACTCAGACAAATAATAAATCAGAGAAGAAATCATCTGTATTTTTCGTAAAAACCCATTCTCCGGCACACCATCAATGGGATGAATATCTATTTTGGCTGTATTTTCATAGCCTTTTTGTATGTGTTTTGTATCATAAAGATATCCGATCGGAGCCTCCGGTATGATATGGCTTTCTACCGGGGAATAGACGAATTCTCCAATACGGTTGCCGCCTGCTGCCATGGCCTGTTCCATTTTTTCAAAATCAGACCGCATCATGGCAATATCCACATCATCATCCCAGGGAATAAAGCCCTGGTGGCGATATGCGCCCAATGCGCTTCCTCCCACCAGAAAAAATGTCAATCCGTGTTCCTCTGTAAATGTTTGAAATGCAAGCAGCATCTCCACCAGACGCTGCTGCAGACCTTCTAATTCTTTCATTCTGCCTTTCACCTGTTCATCTACCATTACCGTTGCATTATAGCACAAGCCTATATAACCCGTCAATTTGAGGGGTTCTTACGCAAAAATTTCCCATAAAAACGGCTCCGAAGTCCTACCGGAATCAATGATACAATCACCTGTCCTCCGGCAGAAATCAGAAAATCCGAAAATTTAGATACGCCGGTTCGATAAATTTTCCACCTGGCTTTTATTCCTTTTACTGCATATCCAAATCCGCCCCGCCGCTCATACATCCCTTCACCGGTACGCATATAAACCAGCGTTTCCTGTATATTGTACCCTTTCCCGCCGCATCCTAACATTCTTGCCCACAGATAATAATCTTCAAATCCCAGGCAGTCCTTATAATTTCCGGCTTTTAAAACAGAAGATTTGCGAAACATAACCGCAGGGTGATTAAACGGGTTTCTCCGTTTTGCAAATTGCCGGATCTCTTCGTTGGTCTTGGGCACCTGTCTTTTTACACCGGCATCAGAAATATCCGTTGTAAATTCCACAATATTGCCTCCGCACAGATCGATATCTTTTTTCTGAAAAGATTCCAACTGCATAAGACATCTGTCCGGCACACTGATATCATCGCTGTCCATTCTGGCAATCAGTTCATTTTTGCAAAAAGAAATCCCCTGGCACAGCGCATTTCCAAGGCCTTGCTGTTCTTTTAAACGAATGATCTGAAACAGTTCCGGATATTGCTTTTGAACTTCTTCTATCACGGCATCCAGCTCTTTTGTCAGCGGTCCGTCGCATACAATGACAAAATCATCTGTGACAACCGTCTGCTTTAACATGCTTAAAATGCTCTCACGAAAATATTCTGCTTTTTCTTTATAATATACTGACATTAATACAGAATAGGATTCCATTGTTTTCCCCTTTAATTCTTCAAGGCCGTTTTCTGTGTATCATCCACGCCTTCGGATTTTTCTTTCTGGAACAGGATTCTCACTGTTAATATAATCAATTTGATATCCAGCCATAAAGAATATCCGGTAATATAGGTCAAATCCATTTTCAGTTTGTCGTAAGGAAGTGTATTATACTGCCCATATACCTGTGCGTACCCGGTCAGTCCTGCTTTTACCTTCAATCGGTAAGGAAATTCCGGAATTTCTCTGGAATATTCCTCTGTAATTTCTTTTCGCTCCGGTCTTGGACCTACAAACGCCATATCCCCTTTTAAAATATTAAACAGTTGGGGTAGTTCGTCAAAATGCAGTCTGCGGATAACTCTGCCTACCGGAGTAATCCGGCTGTCGTGCTCCTTCGCAAGGCGTGCGCCGTTTTTCTCGGAATCTATAATCATGCTTCTGAATTTCAGAATTTCAAATTCCCTGCCGCCCTTCGTCTGCCGTTTCTGCCGATAAAAAACAGGCCCTCTGTCATATATTTTGACAAAAAAAGCTATGATCAGCATGATAGGAGACGCCAGAACAACTCCCACCAGAGAGATTGCAATATCCATAGCCCGCTTCACAATCATCTGCCGATATGTCAATCCGTTATTTCGGAACAAAAGCAACGGTGAATCGAACAGGTCTATGCTCTCGGAATTGCGAATCATAATATCTGTCACTCCGGGAATTCCATAACAGCGAATATTCTGATCAAAGCAATACTTGATCAGCGTATTTCGGTCTCCCACAGGAATATCCCCGATCAGTATGGCTTCATACTTCAAAATCTCAGAAAATATGTGATCCATACCTGCGCTTAAAGCAATTTTTTCTTTCACATGATATTTATCTTTTCTGGATTCTATTTTGCGGATAATGGTATCCGGACTGACATCACCGTAAATCAAAAGCATTTCATGAGGCGGATAGAGAAAAGCATATATGAAGCGCATAAACAACGCCCAGATCAGTACAATTACCAGATCCAGTCCGGCCAATATAATGATAGGACCGCTGTTACGCGGAAACTTCCAGTCACCATTAATCAGCGCCAACTGCAGATAAGTTACTGCATTCACACAGACAATCGTCAGCAGTTGGGAATACATAATATCCCAGGTCTTTAAATATCCCACTTTTAATGCGCCAAATGCTCTGGAAAATACAATAATAAACAATCCATACAATGCAATAATTGTCCAGTTGCCCCGTCTCCAATAATCCACCGGCATCATATCTTTATAATGATGATACCAGAGCCAGCCATACATGGCAGTTTGTAAAACTACAATAAACATCTTGGACCAGAACATAATCATGCGCTTATTTTTTAATGAGGATGATGTTTTCATAGAAACCTCTCTATTTCTTCAGCATTTTTTTCAGCTTATACTTCGTATCGATTTTGGGCGCGATCCACTCTGCCGCTGCAAGGCTCATAGAATCAATCCGAAGATCTAACAGTAATACCCGGTTCTTCTCCGGCAGCTTTTCCAGTAAAATATTGGGATCATCCGTATCAAACAAATACATAGTTCCCGCCATTTTATGCCCGTTGCTGATAAAATCCAAAATCCGTTCCCTGCTGCCTGCAAAAGTCAAACGGTCCAAATCTACCGTACAGGCCTGACTGCCGGGATCAATCCGCAATTTCACTACATCTTCTTCTATGGGAATCTCCAGATGATAAGTTCCATCTAAGGCTTTGCTGTGAAATGTTATTACATCTTCTTCACTAAAACCGCTTCCTCTGTCAAAATAAATCTGCAGCGCCCGTCTGCGTTCCAGATCATCTACTACATGCAGCACACTGGTGATATGGTACGCCGGCTTTCCCTTTTCTTTGTATAATTGCCGCATGGGGATGTGTCCTCCCAGCACATATTTCTGGAAAGCATCTTCCATTGCATCATACGCCGCAAGCTCCTGCTCTGTAATGCCGGATTGTTCATAAAGGCTGGCAGGATCTAATTTTCTCCGTGCCGCTGTAGTATCTGCATAATAACGGATGTTGCGGTACAGGATAAAATTCACCGGAACGGGAAAATGAAAGGACCACTCATAATCAATCACATTCCAGCTTTGATCTTCTCCTACTAAAATATTGGGCATAATCAGATCAATATCGCTGACTTCCAATGATTTCAAGCCTTCGGGCAGCTCCGGCTCCCCAAATACCTGCTGAAACGTTTCTGTCATCTGAAATGCATGGCAATGTTTATTTAAACGGATTTCTTCTAATACTTCCATGATTTTCTCAGATGCTTTTTGATATTCCCCCTGCTCCAGATAATGATCCAGTTCCTCTTCCATCGTATGTCCCTGTAAAAAAGCAAGTTCTGCCCCTGCTCCACCGTTTTTGCAGGAATTGATCAAAAAACGGCTGCCTGCATACAATTCCTGCAGCTTTCCTGCCGTTTTGGAAAGATTCGCAATATGCCCTTCTGCCTCAGGAGCATCTGCCGTTTTCATCAGATGAAACGCTCCGTCGGAAGATCTTGCAATATAAGTCCGTATGTTATGGGCAATTCCCCTGTCGTTGGAAAACTTCACATAGGAAATTGTCTCATTTTTCTCATTCACAAATGTTTGAAGCGCAGTTTTCCCTGCGACTACAAGATACGCATTGGAAAAGTCCTGGAACTGGTTTCGTGCGATCAATGCATCTGCCGCTTTCGTTTCATCAAACAAAATCATCCGTTCCTCATCGAAATTGCCGATCTGATCGATCAGCTCTCCCTGCTTGGGAAGATATTCATCCGAATAAATGCTCATGGCAAACTGATGATCCGGGAAAGGATAATAAAACTTCTGCCATGCAAATCCTGCTTTCCGCAAAGAGGCAGAAAGTTCTTCCCTGGTAGTTCCAGTAGAATCTGCAAGACCTTCCACGCCGCCAAAATATTCTTTAGAACCGATTTCTTTTGCGCCGGCCAGATATTTTAATCCGTATGCATTTTCTGCTGCCAGTACTAATTTTCCCTGCTCTGACAATTTTGCATAGTCCAATTTCAGCATATCCAAAAATGCGTATGAAAGACGGATGATATAGTCGTATTTCTCTTCGGATGCCGGTTCTTCCTGCTCCATACAGCAGGTCAAATGATCTGTCATCTGACGCAGTTTCTGCGCGATCACATCCTGATCTGATCCGATATAGCATACCCGATCCGTTTTTTGAATCGGAAGCCACGCAATTATATTTGCCCTTAAATGAGATGTTTCAAAAATATTCACGGCAGATCCCCCTTTATTCCACGGTAATCTTTGTATTCATATCATAATATCCCACTGTATTCTTGGTAGATACTACAGTCAGATTGCAGACGTCATACAATCTGTGATATACGGTAAACTCTCCATGGGGATATCCGGTACAGCCTAATGACAGCAGATATTCTGCTCCCTGCAGGTCCATCTTCTGTTTGAAAGAAATAACCTGTACATCACCGGCCTTTTTCGGTGTGATCTCTATTTTTTCAAACATCGTATTCGTTCCGCATAATTCAATTCCCATTAGATTTTTAAATGAAAAAGCAAAAATCGGTTCTGCAATATCTTCATGAAAAAGCACTTTCATCTTCACTGTCATTTCAGAACCCTTTTCAATGACATTGCTGTATCTTCCATTTTCATCCACAAAAGCAAAGTCTATGATTTCTGCTTTCTTGCTGCCATACTCCAAAACTTCCGGATTAATGGGCAGGGTGCTTCTCCAAAGAGCCCCATCTTGCTTCTGTTCCCAGAGTGTCTTGCCGCTTTCTTCATCGTCATCCAATTGATTCACCAAAACCCGTTTATACATATCCACCGCCTCTTTTGGCGTTCCTTCAAACAGCTTATGGCCTTTATTCAAAAGGATCGCCCTGTCACAGTATTTGGTAATGCTGCCCAGATCATGGCTAACGAAGAGAATCGTCTTGCCCATTTTTTTAAATTCTTCAAATTTGTGATAGCACTTGGACTGGAAAAAGACATCTCCCACAGAAAGCGCCTCATCTACAATTAAAATCTCCGGATCAATATTAATGGCAACGGCAAAAGCCAGACGCACAAACATTCCGGAGGAATAGGTCTTAACCGGCTGGTTCACAAAATCCCCGATATCGGCAAAATCCAGAATATCCTGCAGCCGCTCATCGATTTCTTCTTTGGTAAAACCAATCATCGTACCGTTCAAATAAACATTTTCAATACCGGTATATTCCATATTAAAGCCTGCTCCAAGCTCTAACAATGCAGAAATCCTCCCATCGACAGTAACTTCTCCGCCGCTGGGATTTAAAACGCCGGTAATAATCTTAAGTATCGTGGATTTTCCGGAACCGTTTGTCCCGATAATACCCACGGTCTCGCCTTTTTTTATTTCAAAATCCAACTGGTATAAGGAAAAGTGTTCTCTGTAACATTTCTTTCTCGTCAGGTTCAGGGCATCCTTTAACCTGTCACGCTGACGGTCATAGAGATGATATATTTTACTTACCTTATCCACCTTGATTGCAATATCGTTCATTCTTCCTACTCCTATCGTATTTCTGAAACTATATGGCTGTTACTGTTCCCTCCGTGACCGGCAACTTGCAAAAATCCATTGGATACAGTGAACATTACAGCACATCTGCAAAATGCATCCGAAGTTTCTTAAAAACATAGGTTCCAAGCCATAAAAACACAAGGGTAAATCCCCAGAAATACGCCGTCAGTCCCGGACGCTCCCAGAATGCCACTTTGCCAATCAGCGCATCCCGATATCCCTGCACAATATAGTATAGAGGGTTTAACATTAAAATTCCCTTAAGAACTGGCCCGATATCCATCGTATCAATATTCCACATAATCGGCGTCGCCCAGATCCCCACCTGCAGCACAATATTGATCACCTGGTTCAAATCCCGGAAAAACACCACAACGGCACTGGTCAGATAAGTAAGTCCCAGCACTAGCACAATCAGACAGAGGGAATAATAAACCACCTGCAATGTATAGAGATCCGGATAATATCCGTATAATGCATATAAAACTACCTCAAATGCCAGAAAAAACAAATGCACAAATACGGCGGAAATAATTTTGACAATAGGCAGTATGTCGATACGGAATACCACTTTCTTGACCAGATAAGAATAATCCAAAAGCGCCCTTGTGCCGCCGCTTAATGCGTCATTAAAGAAAAACCACGGGACCAGTCCGGCGATCATCCACAGCAGAAAAGGCATTTCTATTCCGGCTGCATTTTTCACCGGAACCGGTTTTAAACCTTTTTCAAACACAAACCAATATACCAAAACCATGATCACAGGCTGGACAAAAGCCCAGATAATCCCCAGATAAGATCCTGCAAATTTTGTTTTAAAATCATTGACAGAAAGGCGGGCAATCAGCTTTCTGC
>CAYQRG010000072.1:0-8404 GCA_964419645.1 uncultured Eubacterium sp. | reverse complement strand
CAGTTTGTTTCCTGCCTGCTTGGAGGGCTGCATATTGTTCTCCGTATGCAGATGCGATATATTCTCTTGCTGCCTGATCAGCCTCTTCTGAAATACGCACGGAGTCTGTTCTCAAATAAGTAATCAAGCCCACAGTTCCCTGTCCTTTGATGTCAATCCCTTCATAAAGCTGTTGGGCAATCCGCATCGTCTTTTGAATGGAAAAATTCAATGCTTTCGATGCCTCCTGCTGCAGCGTACTGGTGGTAAAGGGCAGAGGCGCTTTTTTTACCCGCTCTCCTTTTTTTACTTCCAGTACCTGATAATCGGCTTTTTCAAGTTCTTGTTTGATCTGTTCAATTTCTTTCTGGGAAGAAATTGTCATTTTTTTATTGCCTTTTCCGTAAAATTTGGCTGTCAGAGGACGTTTCTCCCCTTCCACTGCCAGTTTTGCATCCAAGCTCCAATATTCCTCCGGAATAAAGGCATTGATCTCTTCTTCTCTGTCGCAAATCATGCGAAGGGCTACCGACTGCACTCTTCCTGCACTTAAGCCTCTCTTTACTTTTGCCCACAGCAGAGGACTGATTTTATATCCTACCATACGGTCTAACACACGTCTTGCCTGCTGGGCATTCACCAGATCCATGTCGATCTCTCTGGGTGCTTTCAGGGATGCCTTTACTGCATTTTTGGTGATTTCATTAAAACTGATGCGGCATACGGTTTTCCCTTCCAGCTTTAATGCTTTGGCCAAATGCCAGGAAATTGCTTCTCCCTCCCTGTCAGGGTCGGTTGCAAGATATACTTTGTCGGCTTTTTTGACTTCTTTTCTGAGATTTGCCAGAATATCGCCTTTCCCACGGATCGTAATATATTTTGGTTCAAAATCATGCTCTACATCGATTCCCAGCTGGCTTTTGGGTAAATCCCTCACATGCCCGTTGGATGCAGTCACCTCATAATTTTTGCCTAAAAATTTTTTAATTGTCTTTACCTTTGCAGGTGATTCCACGATTACCAGGTACTTTGCCATAACAAAAAACTCCTTTTATGCCTCTTTTATTTTTTGCGGTAATGATTTTTAAAATATTCTTCAATCAGTCCCTTTGTCTGCAGTTTTATCAGCAAATCTGCCAGATTGGGGACTGGAATTTTGGTTATTTTCACTAATTCCTCCAGATTTCTGGGATGTAAATCAAAGCAACTATACACCAACAATTCTTCTTTTTCAAGTGATTTTTTTGTGATCTCATCTTTCTCTTCCTTTTCCCGGGGTGAAAACCCCAGCTCTAAAAGCAGTTCCTCTACAGACGTGACAATGCCTCCGCCCTGCCGGATCAGCTCATTGCAGCCTCTGCTCAATGCATCATCCAACCTGCCTGGCACGGCATAAATTTCTTTTCCCTGCTCTAAGGCAAAATCTGCCGTAATCAAAGATCCGCTTCTCTCCTTTGCCTCCACCAGAATAATCACATCTGCCAATCCGCTGATCAGCCGGTTTCTGGCAGGAAATTGTGCCGCCGCCGGAGGCGTCCCCGGCGGATATTCCGACAGCAGTCCGCCTGTTGTCTGTATTTTCTCATACAGTTCCCGGCCTCCCCTGGGATAACAAACATCTACTCCGCATCCCAAAACAGCGTAGGTTCTGCCGCCACCCTTGATCGCTCCCCAATGTCCGAAAGAATCAATGCCCACAGCCATGCCGCTGATGACAGCAGCCCCGCATTCCGCTAACCGCTCTCCCAGTTTCAAAGCCGCCATGCGCCCATAGGAAGAACACAGCCGCGCTCCCACGATTGCTACCGTCTTTTCTTCCTGCGACGGCAGCTCTCCTTTATAAAATAAAGCATAGGGACAATCCGAAAGATACGTAAGCCTCTGTGGAAACGATTCCTCTTCTATTGTAATCATGGAGGCTTTGGTGTCTGCAAACAATTCTGCTTCTTTTTCCAGGTCAAAACAATGCCTGCTTTGGCATATGGCCTCTGCATCCCGCGCAGAAATGCCGGGAATCTTTTCCAGCTGTCCCTTGGGCAATCCGTAAACTTCTTTTGCACTGCCACAATATTCTACTAACTTTTTTAATTTTTTATTCCCGATTCCTGGTATCGACCGCATCCAATACTGATATTTTTGATTTTCCTCCATAGCTTACTCCCAATATTTTTTATCCTGCATCCGGTAACAGACTGCCTCGTTTAAATGATGATCTCTGATAATATCACTGCCCTCTAAATCCGCAATGGTTCTGGCGGTTTTTAATATCTTATGGTAGCCTCTGGCAGACAGTTCCATTTTTTGATAGATTTCTTTCATGTACTTCTGCTGTGTGCAGCTTAACTTGCAATATCTGTTGATATCTTTGGAAAGAATCTGGCTGTTATAACTGATGCTTTTCCCACGAAAGCGATGCTGCTGCCGTTCCAATGCCGCCATTACCCGTTCTCTAATCACGGCAGAAGATTCATTTTCTTCTTTTTGAATTAATTCTTCATAACACATAAGCGGCGCCTCCGCGCAGATATCAATCCGGTCCAAAAGGGGTTTGCTGATTCTTCCCAAATACCGTGCCACATCCGCCTCCCTGCAGCTGCACCGGTTTCGGTCCGGATAGTAACCGCACTTACAGGGATTCATGGCGGCGACCAGCATAAAATCGGAAGGATACCGGTAGGTCCCGGACTGTCTCACTAGAACGATTTCTTTCTCCTCCATAGGCTGACGCAAAATTTCCAGCGTAGATTTTTTATATTCCGGTAACTCGTCCAAAAACAGCACTCCTTTATGGGCCAGACTGATTTCTCCCGGTCTTGGCAAAACTCCGCCGCCGGAAAGCCCGTTTGGACTTACCGTGTGATGCGGTCTTCGGAAAGGGCGGTTTTTCATCAATCCTCCGTTTCTGGGCAGCATGCCGCAGATACTGTAAATTTCAGATACTTCTAACTGTTCTTTTTCTGTCATAGGTGGTAGGATTCCCGGTATCCTTTTCGCCAGCATCGTCTTGCCGCTGCCCGGCGGTCCGATCATCAGAAAATTGTGCATACCGGCCACTGCCACTTCACAGGCTCTTTTTATCGCCTTTTGTCCGTTGATCTCTGAAAAATCCGGTTCTGTAAAGGAAGTATCTTCTGTTTTATCTAGCAATGGCTGTTTCCTCTTATACTCCCTTCCTTTTAAATAAGAAACAATTTCCTTTAAATTTTCTGCCGCCCAGATTTCAATTCCCGGAATCATTTCTCCCTCGGACTGATTCCCATAGGGGATAATGCAGCGTCTTATTCCCGTTTCTTTTGCCTTTGCCACGATAGGCAATACGCCGTGAATCGGACAAATCTTTCCGCTTAAACTGATTTCTCCCAGAACAAGCACATGTTCCAATGCTTTCACCTCTACTTCTCCCAATGCCGCCAGAATAGCAATGGCAATCGGCAGGTCAAATCCAGAACCGGATTTGCGCACATCTGCCGGAGAAAGGTTAATCGTAATTCGTTTGGCCGGAATCTTATATCCGCAGTTGTGCAAAGCAGTCCTCACCCTTTCCCTGGCCTCCTTTACTTCAGACGCCAGAAAACCTAACATTTCAAAAACGGGCATACCGTCGCTGACGTCTGCCTCCACACAAATGGGCACACTTTTTAAACCGCAGACAATCGCGGTTGTTATTTTACTATACATATGGTCACTCCCAACTACTCTTCTATAGGGATTACGCGGCAGAACTGCCGTCAGATGAAATACCCTTCGGGTATCCCTTTATGCGCTGGAAAACGCGCAATAATGATGAAAAGACGAAATCAGTATAGCACGGATTTCGTCTTTTTCAAATAGATTTTAAAAATTATTTTTTAATTTTTCCAGCGCTCTCTTTTCAATTCTGGAAACATAAGATCTGGAAATATGCAGCTTTTGCGCAATTTCCCTCTGGGTTACGGGTTTTTGGTTCTTAAGCCCGTAACGCATTTTCAGAATTTCCTTTTCTCTTTCATCGAGAACATCCGGTATCAGCTCATAGAGTCTTATAATCTGACGTTTGAGTTCTAACTGTTCTACCACATCTTTCTCATCGACTTCTACAATATCCATAAGCTGAATCTGATTGCCTTCCTTGTCTGTGCCAATCGGTTCATATAAAGACACTTCTCTGGAACATTTCTTTTTGGAACGAAAATACATCAGCAGTTCGTTTTCAATGCACCTTGCCGCATAGGTTGCCAGCTTGCTGCCATGATCTTCCTGAAAGGTAGACACTGCTTTGATCAGCCCAATCGTTCCAATGGAAATCAGATCTTCCATTTCTTCTTCCGAATTCTGGTATTTCTTGGAAATATGAGCCACCAGACGCATATTCCGCTCCACCAGCACTTTTTTGGCCTCCGGATCTCCCTCTTTTCGTCGTCTTAAGTATTCCTTTTCTTCCGCTGCATTCAGAGGGGATAAAAAAGTTTTCAAGATGACACCTCAAAAACTTACTTGATATATCCTATGAATAGACCATGTTGTTCGTGCCTTTCCAACTTTTTTCGGGCTTATTTTATTTTTTCAGTCAGTCCTACTTTCTTTTGGACTTTCCGTAATGTCTTTGAGGCATAATAGGATGCCTTCTCATCATTCATCTTAATCATAGAATCTAAATACTTCTTATCTTCCATTAATTCCCGGTAACGGGCCTGCAAGGGAGAGAGCTCTCCTGCAACGGCCTCTCCTACGGCCAGTTTAAAGTCGCCGTATCCCCTTCCGTCAAATTCTTTTTCAATGGCGGCATAATCTTTGCCAGTGACACAGCCATAGATATCCATAAGATTGCTCACACCGGGTTTCTCATCACTGTAACGCACTTCGCAGCCGGAGTCTGTCACTGCCCGTTTAAATTTGCGGATAATGGTATCTTTATCATCCAGAAGGAAAATGGCTGCATTGATATTTTCATCGGATTTGGACATCTTTTTCAAAGGGTCCTGAAGGCTCATGATCTTAGCTCCTGATTTGGCAATATAAGCCTCCGGGACTGTAAACACATCTCCATAAATTGCGTTGAATCTCTGGGCAATGTCTCTGGTAATCTCCAAGTGCTGCTTTTGGTCCACGCCCACTGGAACCACATCTGCCTGGTAAAGAAGAATATCTGCTGCCATAAGCACCGGATAGGTATACAATCCTGCATTGATATTGTCTGCGTGTTTTGCCGCTTTGTCTTTAAACTGCGTCATGCGGTTTAACTCTCCCATATAGGTAAAACACCCTAAAATCCAGCTTAACTCGGCATGACCGGATACATGGGACTGATAGTAAATGCAGTTTTTTTCCGGATCTAAGCCTGCCGCCACATAAAGGGCATATAATGAACGGGCATTTTTCCGAAACTCCGGCGCATTCTGTCTGACTGTGAGAGAATGCAGATCCATAACGCCGTAGAGACATTCGTATTCTTCGTTTAAGGTCACCCAGTTCTTTAAGGCTCCCAGATAATTCCCCAGTGTGAGGGTGCCTGTCGCCTGCATTCCGCTGTATAAAATCTTCTTTCCATTTAACATTGTCTGATCCTTCTTTCTGATTTCTGCCGCCTGCGGCGGTTTCTTCTGATTCGCTTTCTCTTCGGAATCCTTGCATTTTTCAATACATGGATGCGGATATAACGAAATACCTTTTCTTCCCCTTCCTCTGCCAGCATATGCAGAAGTTTCTCCAGAAGTTTCCGTGTCTCGTCATGGAGCATATAGTGGTCTCTGCCATGCTCGTAATACTCCAAGGGGCTTCGGTCGGTATAATTTTCTTTCTGGTAATTCTTGCAAGCGGCAATTCGGTCAATAAACATTTCCACTACATATTTATCCGGCATGCGCATCCCTTGCATCTGTTTGTTTCCTTTGGGAGCATAGTCAATCCAATACTCCAAATGATGCTTATTCCTGCCTTTGTGATGCAACCAGGCAGAAGAATATCCCTTCTCTTCCCGTTCTGCGTTGTTGGGACTTTTATTTCCCTGGTAATATCTGCAGCCTACCAAAAACTCCACCGGTGTATATTTGGACCAGTCATGCATAATTCCCTGGCGGTACAAGCCTACCCGAAAACATCCTTCCCGCACCAGATTTTTATGATGCACTATGGTTTTTAAATGTTCCCATGCTTTCATAATATCTCCTGCTTTCTACTTTCCAATGATAATACAGACACTCTGTGCCTCTAATGTATAACACGGTTCTTTTATTTCCTCCGGCTCTGCAAGAAATGCCTGCTTCAATGCCGTATCCATACAAAGATACCATTTGCTTTTTCCGTTTTTACTGGGAATCGCAAGACTTTTGTGCAGATCCGAAAAATTAAATCCGATATAAATATTTTCTGTTTCATTTGCATATTTGCCGCAATAGAGGATTCCTAGGGAACTCCGGTTAAAAATCCCCGGCGTAATCCAGGCTGCCTCATCATGGTAAGACAAGTCCGGGCAGCCGCAGGATTTTGTATCTGCCAGCTGCATAGGCTGTTCCATGCGGAGAATCTCATGTTCTTTCCGAAATGCAATCAGTTTTCTGATATATTTTGCAAATTCCTTTGCCTGGCCTGTTAAATTCCAATCCTTCCAGCCGATTTCATTATCCTGGCAATAGGCGTTGTTATTTCCCTTCTGGGAATTACAGTCCTCGTCTCCTGACATCAGCATAGGAACGCCCTGGGCTAAAAACAACATTGCAGCCATATTTTTCATACGGCGGTTACGGATTTTTTGGACATTTCTGCTGCTGGTCTCTCCCTCCACACCACAGTTGATGTTGCAGTTCCATACGGGGCCGTCGGTATTGCCTTCGCCATTTGCCTCGTTATATCTTTGCCCGTATGTAAACAAATCATTTAAGGTAAAACCGTTGTTGTCGGCAAAATAGTTCACATATCCAAGTTTCGCATTCTGCTTTCTCATCTGGTCCGCTAATTCACTGATGCTGCCATTTATACCACTGGCTAATTTCCGGCAGGGATAAAGGAATTCATCCGTATAGAGAAATGCCCTTGGATGCTCTTTCTCTGCATCTGCGATCATTCCTTCCGTAATCCCTTTGTAAAAAAGCTTGGTTCTTCCCAGATAAGGATCTTCCAGCAAAAGTTCTATGGGAATTTCATCTCCCTGCAGATGAAATCCGTCTACATGATATTCCATTACCCAGTATTTTAATACCTCAAGAATCATTTCTTTTGGTACCTTCCTGGAAAAATCCATTTCCAAAATACACTCCATACCCTTTTTATGCATGGAAAGAATACATTCCTTTAATTCTGCGTCCGGTGCTTCTCCGGTAGCATAAGAGGCCTTGGGCGCAAAATACATGCCTTCTCCATAGCCCCAGTAATTGATTTTGTAGGAAGGTTTCTTTTCTGGCTTTTGGATTTTGTCTTTTTTCCTGGACTTCCAATTGGTATATTGGGGAAGCTCTTTTGTTTCCTGATATATAACTTCTTCAAATTCATAGACTGGCATCAGCTCTATAGAAGTGATGCCCAGTGACTGCAAGTAAGAGAGTTTTTTCGTCAGTCCGCGGAAGGTTCCTCTGTCTTTGACCTTCTCCGGCAGGCCTTTTGTAAATCCTCTGACATGAAGTTTATAAAGCACCATATCTTTTCGGGGGATTTCTACTTCACACTCCCCTTTCCACAAAAATCGGTTCTTCTCATAGCGGCACCGCAGCAAATTTTCCTGACTTCTGCTTACATCTGCCCATTTCTCCCTCCCTACAATTCTTCTCGCATAAGGATCGTTCACGATCTTTCCATCAATCCGAAAATTGTAATCATATTCTGCTGGATTGAATCCCTCTATGAACACTGCCCGAAGATTCCCCCTGGAAAACTCCTTTGGCACAGGAATCTCTTCAATGCATTCTATATGATTTCTTTCGTAAATCAGTATATCAAAATCAGATTCCTTTCTGCAGATCATGCAAAAATTCATCCCTGTTCTTTCTCTGGCCGCTCCCAAATGGGAACAATCGCCTTTTTTCGCCTTAAATTTCATGTTTTTTATCACCTTTTCATCCTAAACTCAGCAAGTACAGTTTTCATTATAACATTTTATTTACTCATTTGTATATCTTTTTCTGTGTATATTGCATATCTATCTGAATTATTATATAATTTGAGTAATTTATATATCATAACAGGAGGTTACTATGAACGATCAGAACAACAATGTTCTGCCAGATGATGAAGATATTCTTGTTACATTGGAAATGGATGACGGAACCACGGCAGAATGTGAAATTTTAACGATTTTTGAAGTAAATGACCAGGATTATATCGCCCTTCTCCCCTTAGATGAAAAAGGCGCTCCCAACGAAGAAGGCACCGTATACATCTACCGTTATCAGGAAGACGAAGACGGCAATCCCTCCTTGGAAAACATCCTAGATGATGCAGAATATGAAGCTGTGGA
>CAYQRG010000071.1:2897-8422 GCA_964419645.1 uncultured Eubacterium sp. | reverse complement strand
TTTGATTTGTATCGGAAACGGCGTATATCCTTTCGGAGATAACTGTATTCTCCATATAGATATGTATCATCAGTATGAGCCGTTTTTTACCGAATTTATGGATAAAATAAAAAGCGGAGAACGTCTTTTGTATTCTTTCCGGCTAGGAATCGGATCGGATTTTGTGTCATTGTTTGCCTATTATCTGGCCAGTCCGTTCAACTGGCTGTTGATACTTTGGCCGTCTTCTTATGTGATTGAATTTATGACAATTCTGGTTTTGTTAAAGATTGGACTCTGCGGCGCATCTTTTGAGGTATATATCTGGAATCACTTTGAAAACAATGATGGTTCTTCTGTGATATTTGCGGCATTTTATGCATTGTCCGGTTATATGGCTGCATACAGTTGGAATATTATGTGGCTGGATTGTCTTGTGTTTGCGCCTCTTGCAATACTGGGGGCGGAAAAGCTGATGAAAGAGGGAAAGAGCAGGCTTTATTGTATCAGCCTGGCAGCGGCAATTTTGTCTAATTTCTATATTGCAATCATGCTCTGCATCTTTTTGGCATTATATGCGCTGTTTTTGCTTTGGGAATCGGTATCTGGGATAAAAGAAAGAGGAATGGCTTTCTTGCGATTTACAGTATATTCCCTTTTGGCCGGGGGAATGGGAGCTGTTTTAATTGTGCCGGAAGCTATTATGTTAAGTTACAGCGGCTCTGGGGGAATTTCTTTTCCGAAAACGGTGGAATGGTATTTTGATTTGATTTCCATGCTGGCAAGACATTGCATTGATGTGGAGGTTTATACGGGACGGGACCATTGGCCGAATCTCTATTGCGGCGCTGCGGTGTTTTTGTTTTTGGTTTTGTATCTTCGCAACCGGGAAATTTCCAGAAAGAGAAAGGCAGGGTATATGGCATTGATTCTGTTTTTCTGGTTGAGTTTTTCCAATAATATTTTGGATTTTATCTGGCACGGAATGCATTTTCCTGACAGCCTGCCTGGAAGACAGTCCTATTTGTATATTTTTCTACTCCTTGTCATGGCCTATGAAGCGTATCATTACCGAAAGGGGAATGTATGGCAGGATGTCGTATTGGGCGTAGTAGTATCCACGGCTGTTTTGATTGCGGCAGAATTTACGGCAGACAGCGGCATGGTGACGAAGAGCGATTTGCTGGCCACCAGAATTTTGGCTCTTTTATATGGAATACTGCTGATCCTTCGTATGATAGAAATAAACCGCGTAAGAAGATTTGTGCATTGTACGCTGGCATTTCTGGCTGTTTTTGAACTTTTTCTCAATATCAATTTTACAGGATTTTCCACAACCAGCCGCAGCAGTTATACAAAGAACTGGGATTCTGTCAAATGTCTTCTGGCACAGGTAGATGCGAAAGAGAAAGAACCGTTTTACCGGGTAGAAGAGCTGGAACGTCTGACCAAAAACGATGCATCTGTGTATGGATATGCTTCTGCCACACAATTTTCTTCTCTGATGAATATTGGAGTCAGTCGGTTTTACAGGAAAATGGGCATGGAGGGCGGAAAGAATTTCTATAGTTACAGTGGTGCAACGCCCTTGTCTTCGGCTATGCTTTCTGTGAAATATCTGATTGCAGGGAGTCCCTATGAGGAAAATCCCCTTTGGACATTAGCTGCGGAAGATGGGAAAAATTATATCTATCAAAACAAATATACGTTGCCTTTGGGATTTGTGATTGAAAAGGATTTGGAGGAAAAGTGGAATCCAAAAAGCGGCATTCCCATTACAAATTTAAATCGCCTAGCTACTGTCCTTGGAGCAAAAGAGGCCATGTTTCAGCCTTTTAGTGGCCAGGTAGATGTAAGAGCAGACAAAACCATCATAAATGTATCAGAGGACGGTTATTTGTATGGAACGTACCAAGACACATCTGTGACAAATATTACCGTGACAAATGGAGAAAAGGTTCGGAAATTCAATAAATGCGATCATGGATATATCTTAGATCTGGGCTGGTGCAAAGCAGGAGATGTGGTAGAGATTGAGAATACTTCAAATGTTTCTGATTTTGAAGTAAAGGCATATGTTTTGAATATGGAAGCTTTTCTACAGGCTTATGACACGTTGAATAGACAGACACTGGAAATAGATGCGTTTTCCGATACAGAGATTAAGGGGCATATTCAGGTAGATACTCCCGGCAATCTGCTGTTATCCATACCAAAGGAAGAAGGCTGGACCATATATGTAGACGGAATGGAGATAGAATGTGAAAGTTTCATGAACAGCCTGATAGAAATTCCGCTGACAGAGGGAGAGCATCGAATCACACTAAAGTATTGGACGCCGGAACTTCAAACGGGAATATTGATCAGTGTGTCCAGTTTGATTGCTTTTTTAAAGCTTTCTTCTAAGAAAAAGAAAGAGAAGAAAGAATATGAATCAGCTCTTTTGATAAAAATGTGATGCTCAGAAAAAGAGCTGTTGCGAAAGCAGCAGCTCTTTTTTCATGCAATCGGAAGTGTCAGAAAGTTCAAAGATCCTTTTGGATTATCCGTCCCCTTTTCTAACAAAACAATCAAATCTAAAATAATCTGTTCAATCTCTTCCTTTGTAGAAGGAATCAAGGTATTGTCTATTTTTACCGTCAGCACCAGAAGCACAATTTCAGCCAGAGAGTCCGGATGTTCAAAGGAAATTTCGCCGCCTTCGATTCCCTGGCGGATAATTTCGGCGAGTACGGGCTTTAATTCTGTAATGATGTAGCGAAGATACTTGTGATGCAAAAGCGTTTGTTCCTGTACGCTGGAATTGGTAGTTGCTTTATTCTGTTTTAAAAATTCAGAAGAAGAGTTCCTGCATGTCTGAAAAATAAGAGCCATACGGGTAAAGGGCGGAATGTTTTCCTGCTTGGCAAGCTGTTTCGCCGTCTCGATGGAGGCGGCATAACTGCGCTCCACCAAAGCTTCCACTATAGCATCTTTGGAAGGAAAGTAATAGTAAATGCTGCCCTTTGCAATTCCGGCTGCCTGTGCAATGTCGCTGACGGAAATTTTCTGTATGTTTTGGCTTTCCAATAATTTTTGAAACGCATCTAAGATGCGGTTATATTTGTCTGAAACTGGCATATTTGCCGCCTTTCTGGTAATGATAAGAGTATGTGTTACTGTTCACTCCGTGGCCGGTAACTACCGAAAGTATAGCACAAAAAAATTTTTTATTCAACACTTGACCAGTGGTCAAGTTAGTGCTATGGTATAGGAAAATAAGATATGACCAACGGTCAAAAGTGAAATGGAGGAAAGTATATGACGTATGCAGATTTTTTTTCAGAGATAAAAGGGAAGTTTATGGAGGCGGATATTTCCGATATTACAGAGCATTTGGCTTACCAGTTTAATATTACAGGAGAAGGAGAGGGAATTTTCTACGTAGAAGCAAAAGAAGGAAAGCTTTATGTGGAACCTTATGAATACTATGACAGAGATGCCATGTTTACCTGTACGGCAGAGACGCTGATGAAAATTGCAGAGGGAAAGACAGATCCTATTTGGGCCGTTACGACACAGAAGCTGAAAGTGGAAGGAAACATTGATAAAGCACTGAAATTAAAAGAAATCATTGACAGCAGGAAGAAGAAAAAATAAAGAGGTCAGAGATTGATGAAGAAACGGAAAATAATAGGAGCGGCCGCAGCTTTTGCATCGGCAGAGTTTCTGTTATCGGCTTATTTTTACCGAAGGACGATGAAACGAAGCAAGGCAAAAGTGGAGCGCACCATGAAAATGGCCGGCACCGACTGGAACCAGTATAAGGATTTCATCGGGAAACGGAAAGAATATTTTCTTTCTAAGCCCCATGAGGATGTTTGGATTACGTCCGATGACGGATTAAAACTCCATGGGACATTTTTTCCAAACGGGGATAACAGGCGTGTTGTTCTTTGTTTCCACGGCTATACCAGCGAAGGGATGAAAGATTATATTGCGCTGTCAGATTATTATCTGCGCAGAGGATTTGCCATGCTTCTGGCAGATGAACGGGCCCACGGGTTAAGTGAAGGAAAGTATATCGGCTTTGGCTGCTTAGACCGAAAGGATGCGTTAGGCTGGCTGGAATGGATCACAGGAACTTGTGGAGAGGATGTGAAAATTATTCTGCACGGCACTTCTATGGGAGCGGCAGCCGTATTGATGGCAAGCGGATTAAAATTGCCGGATCAGGTAAAGGGCATTGTTTCGGACTGTGGATTTACTTCTCCGAAGGAAGTGTTTACCCATGTGCTCCATTCCATGTATCATCTGCCGGCATTTCCGATCATACCCATTGCAAATGTTATGAACAGGAAACTGGCAGGATACGGCATGGATGAATGCAACGCAGCGAGAGAAGTAAAAAAATCAACGACGCCGACACTGTTTATCCACGGAAGCGCGGACACTTTTGTGCCCTGCCGCATGTGTGAAAAGCTGTATGAAAACTGCGGGGCGAAGAAGTGGAAGCTGATCATAGAAGGAGCTGCCCACGCAGAGAGTTACTATAAGGATACGAAGCGTTATGAAGAAGCGCTGGATATGTTGCTGAAAGAAGTATTGTGAGATTGTTCAATATTGTAGGACAATCAGAAAGCAGGAATGAATATGATGAGAAAAAGAAAAGGATATCCCGTATATCCCCTTACTGCAGCACAGAAATTTCACTTTTTCTATTTGGATACCTGTCCGAATAAGGCAGTTGTGAATATCGGAACCAGTCTGACTATAGAGGCAGAGTTGGATTTTGACATTCTGCGGGAGTCGATTATAAAAGCATACGAACGAAGTGAAGGAATGCGGATTCAGTTTGCCAAAGATAAAGAAGGCGTCTGGTATCAGTATGTGGTAGACGAAGTAAAGCAGGAGATTCCTTTTGTGGATTTTTCCGAAAAAAGCATGGAAGAGGCAGAAAAGACGATGCAGGAATGGACAACGGTACCGTTTCAAAGAGAGGATTCCCCTATGAGCCGCATGGTGATGATTAAGACACCGGACGGATTTAGCGGCGTATATCTTCTGGCAGACCATTTGATCATGGATGCCCAGTCTATGATCTGCTTTTTAAAAGATATGATTGAGCTTTACGCTAACCGGGTGTATGAGGACGTGCCTTATCCAAAGGATATGACTTCCTATATTGAACAGCTTCAGAAGGATCTGGCATATGAAGCCGGTTCTAAGGCAAAGGAAAAAGACGAGGCGTTTTTCCAAAAGCTGATTGAAAGTTCGGAGCCGATTTATAATGGAATTGACGGAACGGCGAAACTGGAAATGGAGCGGGACAGAAATAACAATCCAAACCTTCGGGCTGCCGTAAATATTTCGGATTCCGTGGAAAGCGATCTGGATATTTTTCATCTGGAGGGAGAGCCGACGAAGCGTCTTATGGATTTTTGCAGCGAACAGCATATTTCCCTGGCATGCCTTTTAATTATGGGACTTCGGACCTATTTCCAGAAAGTAAACGGCAATGACGATGTTTCCATTAATACGGCAATTGCAAGGCGGGCCACATTAAA
>CAYQRG010000071.1:0-2887 GCA_964419645.1 uncultured Eubacterium sp. | reverse complement strand
TGCGGCGGCACGAGAATCCATTCGTTTCCTTTCCGCACCATTATTCCGAAAGAGACGAAATTCATCGATGCGTTGTTTCAAATTAGAGATCAGCAGAATGAATTGTTCCGCCATGCCAATTATGATCCGGTAGCTTATTTTGCCCACCGGGGACGTATCTATCAAAATCCGCCGGGATGCACCTATGAGCCGATGTCCCTGACGTATCAGCCTATGACTTTAAAAGAAAAGGGACTGGATAAGCTGGGGGATATCCGTTATAAGACGAAATGGTATCCCAATGGGGCGACAACTCAGGGAATGTATCTGACGGTGATGCATCGTCCGGAAGATAACGGACTGGATTTTAACTTTGAACATCAGGTAAAGGCAGTAAGCAGGAAACAGCTGGAATATCTGTATTATTATCTTTGTAAAATTATGTTTAAAGGAATCGAAAATCCGAATCTTTGCGTAGGCGATATATTAAAATTGATCTAGGGAGGGAAACGTATGGATATCTTAGAAAAGTTAAAAGAAATCATTGTCAATTATGTAGAGGTGGAACCGGAGACGATTCTGCCGGAGTCCCGTTTTATGGAGGATCTGGGTTTTACTTCCTTTGACTTTATGAGCATGTTGGGAGAAATAGAGGAAGAATTAGACGTAGAAGTAGACCAGCAGGAGGCGGCGAAAATCCGCACCGTGCAGGAAGCAGTCGATTATTTGAATAAGCTTACGGCTTAAGGAGGACAGTATGGTTTGCAATACAATTCGGGAGATATTGGTACAGGCAAATGAGCGGTTTGGAGATCAGGATGCCATTCGATATAAAATCGGAAAAGATAAAATCGAATCCAAAACATATGCGCAGCTAAAGCAGGACAGCGAATCTTTTTCCGGCGCGTTAAAAGCAATGGATCTGCAGAAAAAACACGTTGCCATAGTGGGAATGACTTCTTATTACTGGATCGTTTCCTATTTTGGAACGGTAAACTGCAGCAGCGTGGCAGTGCCTTTGGATGTGGCTCTTTCGGCAGCGGAGTTGTGTGAGCTGATCGACCGTGCCGATGTTTCCGTGCTGGTATATGATGAAGTCCGGGCAGATGTGGCAGAGCTTGCGAAAAAGAATTGTCCGAAACTTCAGAAAATCATTTCTATGCAGAAGGAAACGCATGAAAATGACATTCTTTCCATGAAGCGTCTTCTGGAAGAAAGTGACGGCGGCTTTGATGCCTGGGCGAATCCGGAGGATCTTTGCACCATTATGTTTACCTCCGGCACAACCGGAAAGAGCAAAGGCGTTATGCTGACGCAGCGGAATCTGGCGGAAAATGCTACTTGTCTGGATATGCGGATTCCGCCAAGGACAGTCATACTCTCCGTGCTTCCGATTCATCATGCGTACTGCCTGAGCATGGATATTTTAAAGGGGATTTCCCTGGGAAGCATTATCTGCATTAACGATTCCCTGATGCGCATGGCAAAAAACATAAAGCTTTTTGGGCTGGATATGATTCTTATGGTACCCATGATGATTGAATCTTTTGCCAAAAAATTAGAAGATGCGGCAGCCCTTCCGCCGGAGCTTGTCAAAAAAGAAGTATTCGGAGACCGGCTGCATACGATCTGCAGCGGCGGCGCTTATTTGAATCCGGAATGGATTACGCTGTTTGAAAAATATGGAATTACGATTTTACAGGGTTACGGCATGACAGAATGCGCTCCGGTCATCAGCACGAATCTGGACTGGCACCGCAAACTGGGTTCCGTTGGAAAGCTGATGCCTAACTGTGCGGCAAAAGTGGTGGACGAAGAACTTTGGGTAAAGGGAAGCAGTGTCATGCAGGGCTATTATCAGATGCCCAAGGAGACAGAAGAGACGCTTACCGAAGACGGCTGGCTTCGCACCGGAGATCTTGGATATGTAGATGAAGACGGTTTTATTTTCCTCACCGGCAGAAAGAAAAACCTCATTATTACAAAGAACGGAGAAAATGTTTCACCGGAGGAAATCGAAAATAAGCTTTCCAAACACCGTTTGATACAGGAGGTTTTGGTACGGGAGAACGAAGGGGCAATCGAAGCTGAAATTTTCCCGGATTTGGAGTATGTAGAAAAGCAGAAGATTTCAGATGTGAAAGCTGCCCTGCAGGAAATTTTAGATGCTTACAATAAGGAAGCTCCTGTTTATAAAAAAATTGCGAAGTTAAAAGTGCGGGAGCAGGAGTTTGAAAAAACTGCGGCAAGAAAGATAAAACGATTTTAAAAAATGTTTCAGACGAGATTGAAGGGAGAGTGGTTTTACGCTCTCCCTTGCTGCATTTGAACAGTAACTTTTAAAGAAAATTTTTACATAACCACAAGGATAGGGCAGCGACTGCAAAGCCAATACAACCGCTGATCAGAATGCTTAAAAATATCTGGTAAGGACGTTTTCCGGCTTCCACACGTTTTTCAATCTCATCCAACCGTTTGCCTTCATTAAATGCAAGGATTTCTTTGATTGTATGGATGTCATGATTTTTTTTGAATTGCTCCAGCCTGATGGCGTAGCCCATTGTAACGGCGTACAGCAGTATCCATAGGATAAGGCCGTAGATTTTTCCGAAAATAAAGAGAGGGACAAAGCTTAGGATGCTTGCTGTAAATAGTATTGCATAGATGCGTCCTCTTTTGTTCCAGTTTTTTAATTCGTATTCATTGATAGTTTCTTTCATTTCTTTTAGATCTCCTTTGATTAATTGATCGAGAGATATTTGAAAGATGGAACTAAGCAGCAGAAGGCTGTGAATATCCGGACAGCTTTTTCCCGTTTCCCAGTTGGAAATCGTTTGCCTGGTAACGTAGACCTGATTGGCAAGCTCCTCCTGGGACAGATTTTGCCGGGTGCGGTATTGTTTGATTT
>CAYQRG010000070.1:0-8440 GCA_964419645.1 uncultured Eubacterium sp. | reverse complement strand
TTCCAGTCCATGCCATTTTTCAAAAGCATCACTCTGTCCATGCTCACAGTAATCCGCCAGCCTAGAAGGAACCAAAAGCTCCGGACATGCCTCTACGCAGCGTCCGCAGTTGATACATGCCGTACTCTCGTATTCTGCCACTTCATCCTTTGTAAAACAGAGCAAAGAAGATGTGGTCTTCGTCGTAGGCACATCCAGATCAAACATGGCAAATCCCATCATAGGACCTCCGGCAATCATTTTCTTGCATTCTGTCTTAAATCCGCCCGCTGCGTCTAACAACTCCCGATAATTTGTTCCGATGCAGATATAGAAATTCTGAGGATCTGCAATAGCATTGCCTGTTACGGTAAAAATCCGGTTCATCAGAGGCTGTCCTAACACAACGGCATTGTAAATAGCAACCAGTGTTTCTACATTATCTACAATACAGCCTGCATCTGCCGGAAGCATTTTGGAATTGATCGCCCGTTTGGTTACTGCATAAATTAACTGACGCTCACCACCCTGGGGATATTTCGTCTTAAGCTCCGCCACTTCCATGCGCTCTTCCTGCTGGATCAGCTCTTTTAACTTGGCAATACAATCCGGCTTGTTGTCCTCTACGCCGAATACGCCTTTTGCATTCGGGAACAGCCTTAAAACTACCCGCATTCCTGCTATCAGTTTCTCCGGCTGTTCAATCATTCTGCGATAATCTGAGGTCAGATATGGCTCACATTCTGCGCAGTTTGCAATGATGTACTCAATTTTCTCCGGCTCTTTCGGTGATAATTTCACATGCGTCGGGAAACCTGCTCCTCCCATACCCACAATACCGGCGTCTTTGATCTTACCGATAATTTCTTCATTGGAAAGGGATGTGATGTCTTCCGTCGGTGTGTACTCTGTTTCTTTCATCTCACCGTCGCTCTCGATTACGATAGATCTTACCATGTCACCCACTGTTACACGGCGCGGTTCAATCGCTTTTACTGTTCCCGATACGGATGCATAAATCGGCGCAGATACAAATCCGCCCGCTTCTGCGATCTTCTGGCCTCTTAAGACTGTATCCCCTACAGCCACAATCGGATTCGCCGGCGCTCCGATGTGCTGTGACAGCGGATATACCAGATCTCCCTTGGGTAACAATTCACGGATTGGCTTATCTTTGGATAAGTCTTTGCCATCATAGGGATGAACGCCGCCTTTAAATGTCATTAAACCCATTTTTCGTGCCCCACTTTCTTTTATTTTATTATTTCTTTTTAAAAATTCAGATAAAAAACCTATCTTATAGATTATAGCATAATCTGTCGATTTTTACAGTGTATTTTTGTATTTTTTTAGTACGCATAATGTCCTTTGTGAAAAACAATTCATTGAAGATCAAATCTCAACCTGTTATAATACTCCCTGTACGACAGAAAAATCTCACTTTTGAGCTATGATAAGTAGAAAGGCTTCTCCATGAAAACAATCCACAAAACCATTCCCATACCGGATGACAAGTACATCAAACACTACTTTTGGGAATCCTGTGCTTTCTTTGATATCGAGACAACAGGCTTCTCCCCAAAAACAACCTTTGTCTATCTCATCGGCATGGCGCTACGTCAGAAAGACACTCTCCATATTTACCAATTTCTTGCAAACAACCGCAGTGAAGAATCCGAACTCCTCTTGGCCTTCCATAAACAACTGGAGTCTATAGATACGCTCATCAGCTTTAACGGACTGGGATTTGACATTCCTTTCTTAAAATACAGAGAACAGTCCCATAAACTCTTTGGCAATTGGGATTCTTATCAAAACATTGACCTGTATAAGCTTACGGGAAAACTTGCCCATCTATTCCATTTGCCGAACAAAAAGCAAAAATCTGTGGAACAGTTTCTGGGAATTGACCGGGATGACAAATATAACGGTGGAGAATTGGTTCCCATTTATTACGCATATGAAAAACAGCAGGATTCTGAATTGGAACACCTGCTGCTGTTACATAATTATGAAGATGTACTGGGTATGACAAAACTGTTGTCCCTGTTATCCTATCAGGACTTTCTGGAAGGAGCTGCAAATGTTTCCCAGGTTTCCCTGCAAAACGGTAAGCATTATAACAACGACGCAGAAGCATCTGAACTGCTGCTTACCCTGCAGGCTCCTGTCCCCTTTCCGCAAAAATTTCTTTTTCAGTCTGATTTATGCAGCTTAAGGTGTCAGGGAAATTTGGCAAAATTGCTTGTTCCCGTTTTTATAGGGGAATTAAAATTCTACTATGACAATTACAAAGACTACTACTATCTCCCGGAAGAAGATATGGCAATCCATAAAAGTGTGGCTGCTTTTGTAGATGCTTCTCATCGAAAAAAAGCCACTGCTGCCACTTGTTATACAAAAAAATCCGGCAGATTTCTTCCACAGACAGAACTGCTTTTTGCACCGGCTTTTTATAATGGAAAAAAATCTGCCCTTTCTTATTTTGAAATGGCGGAGGAATCTCTTTCTGATACAGAAGCGTTAAATGCGTATGCGGATCTTCTTTTAAAATATTGTTTGAAAATGGGAAAATCGAGCAGGCGGTAAGCGATTATTTCGCCTGCCAATCCCTTATGCAAGACGCTCTATATTCCTTGTAGCAACGACATCAACGCCTGTACCCGCAATATTGACAGCAACTACATCTCCAATATGAATCGGAGCCTCTGCCTGCACATTCTTCAATTCCCTCATGCATGCAAAAATCTTCTCTTTTGGAATATCCTCTTTCGTTTTTACGGACACTATATCTGACTTCCCACATACCACTTTTATGGTGGAAGTTACAATTCTGGTAGGAGCAGTTACTTCCTTTCGTGCATATATATCACCGCGTTTACAAGTATTTCCGCTTACACGAAATACTTCCTTTCCTTCCATTTCAACAGCAAGGGCGCAGCCCATCGGGCATCCGATACAGGTCAAATTCTTCACTTCCATCCCTACTCCTCCTCGATTGCAATGGTTATTGTTTTTAAATCCGCGTTACAAAGAATCTGTTCCCTCGTCAATTTCACTTCCTCCATTTCGCCTGGAGCCACAATTTGGCGCTTTCTATGAACTACCCTTTTGTCATCAAAATATACACTTATATAGCAATCTCTGTACACATTTCCCACACGGAAACGCACCGTCAATTTGTCACCCATGCGCATAGGGCAAATCGTCTCTGGAACGGTATACCTGACACCATCGGATGGATTCAACCTGATCTCCTGCTCTGTGGAAACTTTATTGTTTCCCTCTTTCACATACACGGCAGCATTTTTACCGGCTGTTGCAGCCTCTTCTGATACAAAATCCACCAGATCATGCACATGAAGCACATTCCCACAGGCAAATACACCATCGATATTTGTCTCGAGACTTTCATTTACTTTCGGTCCCTGTGTAACCGGATTTATTTCCACACCCATCTCTCTTGAAATTTCATTCTCCGGTATCAGTCCTACGGAAAGCAGAAGTGTATCGCAGGAATAGAACTCCTCTGTTCCTGGAATCGGTTTTCCATTTCCGTCAACCTCTGCCAGCGTAATTCCTTCCAACCGCTCTTTTCCCTTAATATCTATTACTGTATGGCTTAATTTCAAAGGAATACCATAGTCATCCAGGCATTGCACAATATTTCTCTTTAAACCGCCTGAGTATGGCATAAGTTCCGCCACGACCTTAACCTTCGCTCCTTCCAAAGTCATTCTCCTTGCCATGATCAATCCAATATCACCGGAGCCAAGGATCACCACCTCCCTGCCCGGCATGTAACCTTCCATATTCACAAGCCTCTGTGCCGTGCCTGCAGAATAAATACCTGCCGGACGGTATCCGGGTATATTGAGCGCCCCTCTGGATCTTTCACGGCATCCCATTGCAAAAATAACCGCTTTTGCCTGGATGTCAAATATGCCTTCTTCCCGATTCATCGCTGTCACTTTCTTTTCCAAGCTAACAGCCATAACCATTGTATTCAGTTTGTAGTCAATATCCAGACCGTCTACCTGCTCGATGAAACGACTTGCATATTCCGGTCCCGTCAGTTCTTCTTTAAAAGTGTGAAGTCCAAATCCATTATGTATGCACTGGTTCAGAATGCCGCCCAGCTCTTTATCTCTTTCTAATATCAAAATGCTGTCTATTCCGCTTCTTTTTGCAGATACAGCAGCAGCAAGACCTGCAGGCCCTCCGCCAATAATTACAATATCATATTCCCTCATATCCGGTGCCTCCTCATAATGCATCTTTGTTCGTGCCAACAACAATCTGTGATTTTCCACCGGATTTTGTAACATCAAACATACCTACCTTGCATTCCCTTGCCAAAATCTCCATTGTCTTCGGTGAGCAAAAACCTGACTGGCAGCGTCCCATCCCTGCTCTCGTTCTGCGTTTCACGCCGTCTAAAGATTTTGCTCCAAGAGGACGCCTGATTGCATCAATAATCTCCCCTTCTGTGACCATCTCACAGCGGCAGATAATATTGCCATATGCAGGGTTTTCTTTTATCAATGCATTTCTTTCTTCTCTACTGAGAGCTTCCAGATTTCGTATCCCTTTTCTTTCAGAAATAAAATCATGCTTCTCTTCCAATTCCAGCTTTTCCCTTAATATCTGCGCCACCATTTCCCCGATTGCCGGGCAGCTCGCAATTCCCGGTGACTCAATTCCGGCACAATCAATAAATCCTTCCGCATCTTCCACTTCTCCTATAATAAAATCATTCTGCTCCTCATGGGCACGAAGACCTGCAAATGAAGTGATGATCTGCCGCATCGGAAGATTTTTTACATTCCTCTTAGCCTTTTCCAGCACCTCCTCCAGGCCATCTCTTGTCGTATTGACTCCCTCTTTATTTTCCACATCAATGGCAGTAGGGCCAATTAGAAGATTTCCATGGACTGTCGGTGTAACTAAAATTCCCTTTCCAAGCTTGCCTGGCAGCGCAAAAATAGTTCTGTTTACATGTTTCCCTGTTTCCTTATCTAAAAGGCAATAATCTCCTCGCCTCGGAACGATATGAATTTTCTTTTCGCTCACCATGTTATGAAACTGATCCGCATAAACACCTGCCGCATTTACCACGCATTTCGTCCTGAATATGCCCCGGTTTGTGTGCAGCACATAACACCTGTCCATTTTTTCAATTTTTGTCACCTCTGTCCGGAACTTAAATTCCACACCATTCATATAAGCATTTTCTGCCAATGCTATATTCAGTCCAAACGGACACACAATACCTGCGGTAGGAGCATACAGGGCAGCATACACATGATCCACGATATTCGGTTCCATTTGAAGCACTTCTTCCCTATTCAGAATCCGAAGCCCTCTGACTCCATTTCGTTTCCCCTTTTCATAAAGCGACTGTAAATCCGGCATTTCCTCTTTGCTTAGGCATATGACAAGAGAGCCCTCCCTCTTAAAGGGAAAATCCAGTTTCTTTGCAAGTTCACCCATCATCTCATTTCCGCGCACATTCAGCTTTGCCTTCAGAGAACCTGGTGTAGCATCGTAACCGGCATGCACGATTGCACTGTTTGCTTTGGAAGTGCCGCAACAGACATCCTCTTCCTTTTCAATCACACATATTTTCGCCTCATAGCGGGATAACTCACGGGCAGATGCCGCTCCGGATACACCGCTTCCGATAATGATGATATCATACATGGTCAACAAATCTCCTCTCCGTCAATCCTCTTTTGCCCATCCATAAGCATATTTAACAGCTTTATTCCAACCTTTGATCCTTTTCTGCCTTTCTGTTTCTTCAATAGAAGGCTTGAAAATGCAGTCACTCGTCCAGTTTTTAATGACCGCCTCTTTATTTTCCCAATACCCCACTGCAAGACCTGCCAGATAAGCAGCTCCTATTGCGGTCGTCTCCACGCATAACGGACGAATGACCGGTACATTGACAATATCGGCCTGCGTCTGCATAAGGAAATTATTTGCGCTTGCGCCGCCATCCACCTTAAGGGAGGTAAGCTTTATCTGAGAATCAGCTTCCATTGCTGCTAAGACATCATTTACCTGATAAGCCAAAGACTCTAATGTCGCACGGATAATGTGATATTTATTAACACCGCGAGTAATTCCGACCACAGTTCCCCTTGCATACTGATCCCAATATGGAGCGCCAAGACCGGTAAACGCCGGAACCACATAGCACCCATTCGTGTCTTTTACTTTTGTTGCCATATACTCAGAGTCCGATGCAGAATCAATAAGCCTTAATTCCTCACAAAGCCATTGCACTGCTGCGCCTGCCGTAAAAATAGACCCCTCCAATGCATAATTCACTTTTCCATCAAGTCCCCATGCAATCGTTGTTACCAGACCATTCTTGGAAAATACAGGCTTCTCCCCTGTATTCATAAGAAGAAAGCACCCTGTTCCATATGTATTCTTAACTTCACCTGCCGTAAAGCATGTCTGTCCAAATAATGCCGACTGTTGATCACCCGCTGCTCCTGCAATCGGAATCGCTCCTCCAAAAAAAGAAGCATCTGTTTCTCCATAAACACAGCTTGAGGGTTTTACCTCCGGAAGCATACATTCGGGAATATTCAATTCTGCAAGAATTTCTTCATCCCATTCCAGCGTATTGATATTAAACAGCATCGTGCGCGAAGCATTGGAATAATCCGTCACATGGACTTTGCCCTTTGTCAGTTTCCAAATCAGCCATGTTTCAATTGTGCCAAACAGCAAATCTCCATTTTCAGCCTTTTCTCTTGCCCCGGGAACATGATCCAAAATCCACTTTATCTTTGTTGCGGAAAAATAAGCATCTATAACAAGTCCCGTCTTTTCCCTGAATCTCTCCGTAAACCCTTTTTCTTTCAAAGAATCACAATATTCCGATGTCCTTCTGCACTGCCACACAATCGCATGGTAAACAGGCTCTCCCGTATTCTTGTCCCATACAACAGACGTTTCCCTCTGGTTTGTAATACCAACAGCTGCAATTTCTTCAGCAGTGGCCCCGATTATGTTCATCGCCTCCACCGCTACTCCTAATTGGCTTGCCCAAATCTCATCTGCATCATGTTCCACCCAGCCCGGCTGCGGAAAATACTGCTTAAATTCCCTCTGCGCCACACTGCACATTTCACCTTTTTCATTAAACAAAATACATCTGTTACTGGTCGTTCCTGCATCCAATGCCATAACATACTTTGCCATATTTCCCCTCCGTCCCTGTCAATTTTTCTTACTATATTTCACTTTTCTATACAAACAGCAGGATAATCTCTTTTTCTCGAGATTTATCCTGCTGTTTTATTTTCACTCTCAATTTACATTATTTCATTTATAAACTGAACCTCGCTATTTTACAGCTCTATCATTTATTCTTCTGCTGCTTCTGTCTCTTCTGCGGTTTCAACCTCAGCTGCCTCTGTTTCAGGCGCTTCTGCTGCTTCAGCCTCTGCTTCTTCTACTACTTCAGCCTCTTCAGCTACAGCCTCTGCCTCTTCGTTCTCCTTTAAAAGCACTTTCAAGCTTAAGCTGATTTTCTTCTCTTCTTCATTGAAATCAACGATCTGTGCTTCGATTTCCTGTCCGATAGATAATACATCTGCCGGTTTCTCAATATGCTCTTTTGCAATCTGGGAAACATGCAATAATGCATCTACACCCGGAGCCAGCTCTACAAAAGCTCCAAAATCGGTCATACGTGCTACTACACCTTTGATAATCGTTCCCGGTGCAAATTTATTTGCTGCATCATTCCATGGATTTTCATCCGGGAATTTCATGCTCAGTGCAATCTTGGTATCGTTGATATCTTTGATGAATACTCTGACTACATCGCCAACTTTGAAAGCTTTCTTCGGGCTCTCAACTCTTCCCCATGACATTTCGGAAATATGCAGTAATCCGTCTGCTCCGCCAAGATCGATAAATGCACCGAAATCGGTGAGATTCTTAACGGTTCCTTCTACGATATCGCCAACGCTGATTCTTGCAAAAAGCTCTTTCTGCAATTCTGCTTTTCTGGCAACTAAGATCTGCTTTCTGTCGCCGATGATTCTTCTGCGGCGTGGATTGAACTCTGTGATTACAAATTCAATTTCCTGATCTTTGTATTTGTTTAAGTCTTTTTCGTATGTATCGGATACCAGGCTTGCAGGAATAAATACCCTTGTCTCATCTACGGAAACGCTTAAGCCGCCGCCTAATACCTGTACTACTTTTGCTGTTAAAACTGTTTTGTTTTCAAATGCTTCTTCTAATTTCTTGTTACCTTTCTCTGCCATAAGGCGTTTGTAGGAAAGGAGAACTTGTCCTTCTCCGTCGTTGACTTTGATTACTTTAGCTTCCATAGTGTCACCGACAGAAACAATGGCTGACAGATCTGTATTCGGCTCATTGGTGTATTCGCTGCGTGAAATAATACCGTCGGACTTGTACCCAATATTTA
>CAYQRG010000069.1:7532-8468 GCA_964419645.1 uncultured Eubacterium sp. | reverse complement strand
CCTAAGCGAAAGCCAGATTAAGGCGCTGACACTGACTGCCAAGTGCTTCCGCAGCCAGGCAGAGGAATATTAACACAAAAAAGCAACCCCTCCTACCAGAGTTGAGTTGCTTTTTTCAAGTAATTATACCTTACGAGACCACTCCGAAGGAGTGCGTCATATTGGGATGCCCGGAGGGTATAAACTTTATTTATTTGCTGTTTGCGACTTCCACATGAATTTCTTTTCCTTTAATGCGGACATTTTTCATAGCAGCCAGTACTTTCTTGCCATATTCTTTCGGCACTTCCACAAACGTAAATTTATCGTACATATCAATCGTACCCACCAGATCTCCGTTCATACCGGACTCTCCGGCAACGGCGCCCAAAATATCTCCCGGCTTGATCTTCTGTTTCTTGCCGATATTGATAAACAACCGCACCATGCCTTCTTCTGCCCCGGTATCTCCAAAATCATAATGGTCATTTGCCCCATAACCTTCCGGCGCTGTCTCTCCGCCGCCTAACGCCTGTTTTAAAAATGCTGCGGCAATATCCATTGCAGTATAGTCGGATTCATTGACCTGTTTTTCAATAAAATTGATCATATCCCTTAAATTTTCTTCTTCGATGATCGTCGCAATCTTATCCATTACTTTTTCTGCCCGCATCTGGGCCACATCTTCCGAAGACGGAATCGGCTGGGCGTAAATTTTAGTTTTGCAGTAACGCATGATATCCTTTAACTTATAAACTTCTTTTCCTTTGATAAAGCTAAAGGCTTTTCCGGTTCTGCCTGCCCGCCCGGTCCTTCCGATCCGGTGTACATAATATTCATCATCCTGTGGAATGTCATAATTGAATACGGCTTCTACATAATCAATATCCAAACCTCTTGCGGCAACATCGGTTGCGATTAAAATATCGGTTTTTCCTTTCCGGAAATTCGCCATAA
>CAYQRG010000069.1:7225-7522 GCA_964419645.1 uncultured Eubacterium sp. | reverse complement strand
CTCCGTGCAGCCCTTCTGCAAAATATCCCCGCAGTGTCAGTTCATGGGACAGCTCATCCACCATTCTTTTGGTATTGCAGAATACGATAGATCCCTTCGGATTATAGTAATCCAAAAGCCTTGTCAAAACTTCAATCTTGTCCTTGCGCTTCACATCATAATAATACTGTTCTATATTCGATACGGTAAGTTCTTTTTTCACCACTTTGATGGTAACGGCATCGGTCTGATATTTTCTTGTGATCTCCAAGATCGGTTTGGGCATTGTAGCAGAGAACAAAACGGTCTGGCGTCCTT
>CAYQRG010000069.1:4106-7215 GCA_964419645.1 uncultured Eubacterium sp. | reverse complement strand
ATATCTTCCCGAAATCCCATATTTAACATCTCATCCGCTTCATCTAAAACAACCATACTCACTTCATCGCAACGGATTGTTTTTCTCCGCAGATGATCCATAATACGTCCCGGCGTACCAACAATAATCTGAATGCCGCCTTTTAAGGAACGGATCTGTTTTGTAATATCCTGTCCGCCGTATACCGGAAGGATTTTGATCCCATGCATATATTTGCTTAGATTCCGCAGCTCCTCTGCCACCTGAATCGCAAGTTCTCTGGTGGGCGAAAGTATCATCACCTGCGTCTTTTTCAAAGAAGGATCTACCTTCTGCAGCATTGGAATTCCAAACGCTGCCGTCTTGCCGGTTCCGGTCTGGGCCTGTCCGATGACGTCTCTGCCGTTCATGACTACCGGAATCGCCTGCGCCTGAATCGGCGTTGTCTCCTCGAAACCCATTTCCTTTATGCCGCGTAAAATCTGGGGTACAAGCCCCAGTTCGTCAAATTTGATTGTCTCCATATATATCCTTTCTACTCTTAATCAACTGTTCTTTTTCGTATCTGCTCAAGCGCTTAATCTGCGCCTCCCGCCGCATGGCCTGCTGCTTTGTATCGGATTCTTCCAGATATACCAGCTTTACCGGCGTACGGGAACGGGTATACTTTGCCCCTTTTTTGGCATTATGAGCCTGAATTCGTTTCCGGATATCATTAGTCCAACCGGTATATAACGTACCGTCACTGCATTCTACCATATATGTATAACTGATATTCTCCTGTTTCTCCATACGCACCCTCCGGGCATTCCATAAAAAAGAACTCTGCTTTACACAACAGAAGAGCCTTTCTATGCACCTTGCTTCATGCATAGAAGGACTCTCCTGCTAAACACTATTCTTTATTATACTAATCTCTCATGAAATTTCAAGAAAAACTTTTTACTGGAAAAACTCTACCGGATCTATGGGCGTTCCGTCTTTTTCCAATGCAAAATAGAGATTGCTTCCTTCCAGAGAATAATATTTCGTAGGTTCATTCACAAATCCGATCGTATTGCCTGCTTCCAGATAAGCGCCTGCTTCATAGGGAACTTCCTTTAACTGTCCGTATATCGCAGTATAACCGTCGCCTAAATCCATTGTCACGGTACAGCCGGTCACTTCATTTGTAGAAATATCTGTGATCTTTCCGTTTGCGGCAGCTTTGACTTTATCGTTTACATTTCCCGCAATGATTACGGCCGGATTGTATTTATACTGATCCAGTGTCACAAAGTACACTGTCTTATCCATGCTGTAATCCAAAATCACCGATCCTTCCACCGGCCAAAGCAGCCCTGCCTGGGTATCAAAATGCAGCTCTGTGGTCGACGGTTTACTGACTGCTGCCGTCTCCACGGTTTCATCCGTCTCTGTCTTTGGAATCTGCTCTTCTTTATTTTCCGTTTTGGCAACGTCTGTATCTGTTGTTGTCGTCCTCTTTGTCTGTGTATCTTTCTTTACGTCTTTTTTAGGCTTGACCACTGTAGATACTCTTGCCGTCTGCTTTTTTTCCTCTTCCGTATCCTTCTCTTCCGTTGTCTGTTTCGCAACCGTATTGTTCTCTTCCTCTTCGGGTTCCTCTATTGCAACCTGCTGCTTGTCCTGCTGTTTTTCCTGCTCCTTTGTCATTCTACCGTTCAGCATATAAACACCTGCAAGTCCCAAAACAGCTGCCAGCACACATACGCCTGCTATTTTATACTGATTCCGCCGAAAAAAATTACTACCTCTTCTCATATCATCACCATCCATAGTCATATTTGCTGTTTGACGTTACAATTTTATAACGCTGCTGACTATAGCTTGTGCATATTTTGAAGTTTTATTCAATCATACTGTGTAACAAATTCAATTCCGGTATAAAAATATTTTAAAATGTCTTTGTAGGACAATCCTGACTTTGCCAGCTCATTCGCGCCGTAAAGGCTCACTCCCAGTCCGTGGCCTAACCCCTTTGTAACCACCCGGATTTCCCCGTCTACCTCTTTCAAAGAAAATGCCGAAGAATTCCATCCATAGAGCAGCCGCACTTCTTCGCCGGAATGCAAAGTCCCGTCAATTTCTATTTCCGTAATATATCCTGCCGAATCCTGTTTTGACACAGAAATTTGGGACAACAGCTCTTCTGCCGTTTTTTCCGAAACTGTACTTCTGGTTTCCGCCGAAAAAAGTTCGCCTCCTTTTTCTACAAACTGTTCCTTGGAATAAAAAACAACTTTCAGAAAATCCTCTGCCAAAAGATCCATTCTGCTGTCTGCGCTTTTCAGATAAGGATACGCATCCTCTTCATATATTTCCGCCGCGTCTCTGGTATATCCGGCGCTGCATTTGTGAAAATCTGCCCGAATATATCCGCTTGTTTCTGCAGATTCCTCTGGCTGCTGTGGCGATATACTACCCTCTGTGGGCACTTGAGACGATACCGCCCCTAAGGCGCTCCCAGCCTGCTCATGATATACCATGGCAATGCCTTTTGTCGCCTCCACCGCATTCTCCAGCTGACTGTAATATTCCGAAAAATTATCCTGCCCCCATATGCGGATCATCTCTCCTTTGGTCAGTCCCTCCGGTAGATTTTCCCCCTGCTCCAACGCCCAAAGACAGTTTGTCCGGGCAATAACCGCCTGTGCCTTCATCGCTTCTGTTTCTGTTTCCATAGAAATCTCATTTGCAAGAATCCCCGGTAGAATATCTTCCTGAAATTTTTCTGTCTCTGCCGTTTCTGTTTTTGGCGCAAACTGCAGATCTTCTATAGAATGTTCTCCGTTTCCCTGTATCAAAAATGTACATACAATTGGAATTAGTATAAAAAGCGCTATGACGCAAAAAATACGATATAAAAAATGTTTCATATAACAAATATATGAAACATTTCCACAATTATTCCTTCAAATTTTCATTTTAAAGTCAGTTCATTTACATACCTTTACGAACTTCTCACTTACTGCATACATCTGGTTTAAACAGCTGCTAAAATATTACTCAATCTTGCAAACTGCTCCAGCGACAGCGTTTCCCCCCTGACATTAACCGGAACCCCAAGGGCAAGAATGCTTTCCTGAATCACTTCCTTGGAAAAACAAAG
>CAYQRG010000069.1:0-4096 GCA_964419645.1 uncultured Eubacterium sp. | reverse complement strand
GCATTATGCAATCCATTTGCCAGTGTCTTTCTCCTTTGATTAAAAGATGCCCGTATAATAGAAAACATCAATTTTTCATCTGTCACTTCCACCGGCGGCTCCTTATGACGTGTCAGACAGATCACCGCACTGCCCACAGAGGGCCTTGGCATAAAACAGTTCGGCGGCACATTCGCCGCAATCTCAGGCACCGCATAGTACTGCACAGCCAGTGACAACGCCCCATAATCCTTACTCCCCGGTGACGCCTGCATCCGGTCTGCAACTTCCTTTTGTACCATTACAGTAATTTTATCTATGGGAACATGGCTTTCAAACAATCCCATAATAATCGGCGTTGTAATGTAATAAGGAAGATTCGCAACAACCTTTATGGGCTTTTCATCATTCCTTTCCCTCGCCAGTTTAGCAATATCCATTTTCAGAATATCACTGTTAATCACTTCCACATTGTCATATTCTTTTAATGTTGTTTCCAAAATCGGAATCAGATTCTTATCTATTTCCACAGCCACAACTTCTCTCGCACATTCGCAGAGATACTGCGTCATCGTACCAATCCACGGTCCAATCTCCAGAACAAAATCTTCCCTGCCAATATCCGCCGCATCTATAATTTTATCCAACACATGGGGATCAATCAAAAAATTCTGCCCGAATTTCTTCTGAAAATGAAACTGGTACTTTTGCAATACTTCTATTGTATTTTTGGGATTTACTAAACTCGCCATATAATTCCTGCTCCCATTCGATTTCCTACTGTTCATAAATCTTCATTTATCTTATCATTGATTCTAAATTATTACAATAGAAAACCACGGTTCCGATACCTTTCACTTTTTAGAACAAATATTCGATGCCCTCTTGCATTTTCGTTGTTCCTATAGTATGATATATAAAAAAGAACATTCGTTTGCAAAGGAGACTCCTATGTACACAAACCTACCCACAAACAATCCACTTTCCCAAAATCCGCAAAACATCTCCCCCACTGCCCGTTTAGCCCCCTCCATCATGGAAAAACTAAAAATCCTATCCGATGCCGCAAAATACGACGTTGCCTGCACCTCCAGCGGTGTAGACAGACAGGGCGACGGCACCGGAATCGGGAATACGCTTTCCTGCGGCATCTGCCATTCCTTTGCTGCCGACGGCCGCTGTGTTTCACTATTAAAGATTCTCTTCACCAATGAATGCATTTTCAACTGTGCCTATTGCCAGAACAACTGCAACTCCGATATCCCAAGAGCCACATTCACCCCGGAAGAAATCTGCACGCTGACCATAGAATTTTATCGCAGAAACTATATTGAAGGTTTGTTTTTAAGCTCCGGTATTATCGTAAGTCCCAATTACACCATGGATTTGATTTATCAGGCTCTTTACCGACTGCGAACCGTTTACCGCTTTCAAGGATATATCCATGTGAAAGCGATTCCCGGAGCCGATCCCCTATTAATTGAAAAAGCAGGCTTTTTGGCAGACCGTATGAGCATCAATTTAGAACTACCTACCAGCCACTCTCTGCATGAGCTTGCACCCTGCAAATCCAGGACTACAATTTTAAAACCCATGCGCCAGATTCAAAACGGAATTATCCAGAACAAAAATGAACTCATGGTTTACCATAAAACACCGCAGTTCGTACCTGCCGGCCAAAGTACCCAGATGATCATTGGCGCCACTCCGGAAAACGATTTTCAGATTATGAGCGTCGCCGAAAGTCTCTATCAGAAATTTGATTTGAAACGTGTTTTTTATTCTGCTTTTGTAAATGTCAACCAAAATTCCAGCCTTCCCATGCTGCCCCAGGGACCACCTCTTCTCCGGGAGCACAGGCTGTATCAGGCAGACTGGCTGCTGCGTTATTATCATTTTACCGTAAATGAACTGCTTTCCGAGGACCGGCCGAATTTTAATATTTATCTGGACCCGAAGTGTGACTGGGCGCTGCGTCATCTGGAATATTTTCCGGTGGAAATCAATACCGCAGATTACAAGACACTGCTCCGAGTTCCCGGCATCGGAGCCAAATCCGCAAAGCGCATAGTAAAGGCAAGAAGGGGCTGCCGGCTGGATTTTCCGGACTTAAAGAAGATCGGTGTTGTCTTAAAACGCGCCCTTTACTTTATTACCTGTTCCGGCCGCATGATGTATCCCACAAAGTTGGAAGAAGATTATATCTGCCGGAATCTGCTTTCCGACAAAACACAAATTCCAAGAGAATTGCGGGAAGAAGGCTACCGCCAGCTTTCTCTTTTTGACGACGTCAACTTCGGAGGTGATCAAAATGTATGTATTCCAGTGTGAAGACAGTATTGACGGTATTTTTACCGGCGTTTACGATGCCTGGGCAAGCAAACTGGGGCATAAGAATATACAGCTTTCCTCTGACCAGAATCAGAATTTGAATCTTTTTTCCGAATACATTTCCGTAAGGGCAGATTCTCTGAAGAGTCGGAAAGTTTCTCGTACATTAATCCAAAAGCTGGGTGTTTATTTTTACGAAACCATATGCCAATGCGCCATGGCAGACGGCAGCTACCGAAAGCTTTCCATGGACAAGGCCAACGCCATTTACCAGACAATCGTAATGGCTCTTGCCCTTTCGGAGGGAGCTAAAGTATTGGAATATCTTGGTGAACCCTGTATTGCCTGTATTTTTGAACTCTGCCGCCAGACACAGAACGAAGGACATCATCTCCTGGAATTCCTTCGTTTTGCAGAACTTCAAAATAAAATTTTATTTGCCCAGATACATCCGAAGAATGATGTCCTTCCAATTCTGGCTGCTCATTTTACCAACCGTCTTCCGCTGGAAAATTTCATTATTTATGATGCAACGCACCAAATTGCCGCCGTTCACAGAGCTTCCAAAGATTATCTGATTGTTGATGCCTCCTCCATAGACCTTTCTTTAGCAGAAGCATATTCTAAAGAAGAAGAAACATTCCGCAGCCTCTGGTCTGCCTTTTTTGAATCCATTGCCATAGAATCCAGAGAAAACTTAAAGCTTCAGATCCAGAATATTCCGAAACGTTTCTGGGCTGATACGGTTGAACTGCGGGACAAAGCTTAAATTATATTGTTCTTTTTTGCAATCAGATACTGTATTTTTCGACACAGAGTGATATAATGGGCGTTAATGAGAAAAACAGGAGGTTCATATATGTTCAAGGCCAAAAATCCCATTCATCCGGGATTAAATATTATTATCGTAGGCTGCGGCAAAGTTGGAACTACACTGATTGAGCAGCTTAGCAAAGAAGGTCACGATATTACCATTATTGACAAAGATGCTAAAAAAGTTCAGGAAATTGCCAATTATTATGACATTATGGGACTTGCAGGAAACGGCGCCAGTCATACCATACAAATGGAAGCCGGTATCAAAGATGCCGATCTGATCATTGCCGTTACCAGCTCTGACGAGCTGAACCTGCTCTGCTGCACCGTAGCCAAACAGGTAGGCAACTGCGCTGCGATTGCCAGAGTCCGCACACCAGATTACAGCAGTGAGGCCAGCTATCTTAGGGAGAAATTAGGTCTTGCCATGATCATTAATCCGGAGCTTGAGGCATCCAAAGAGGCAGCCCGTATTTTGTATCTTCCTACTGCCCTCGAAGTCAATTCCTTTGCCCACGGCCAGGCAGAACTGGTAAAATTCAAACTTCCCAAGGACAATATTCTAAGCGGCATGACAATTGCCCATTTAGGTAAAAATATTGCCTCTGATATTTTAATTTGCGCCATTGAACGGCAAGGAGAAGTTTATATTCCTTCCGGTGATTTTCAAATGGAGGCCGGAGATATTATATCTTTTGTTGCCACCCGTAAAGTCGGGAAAAATTTCCTGAAAGAAATCGGTTTTAAAACCAATCAGGTCAAAAACACCATGATTATCGGTGGCGGCAAAGCTGCTTATTATCTCTCTAAATTGTTGATTCAAATGGGAATTTCTGTCAAGATTATTGAAAAAGATAAGGACCGCTGTGAGGAACTTAGCATCCTTCTTCCAAAAGCTATCATTATTAACGGTGACGGAACTGACCAAGAACTCTTAAAAGAAGAAGGCATTGAATATACAGAATCTTTT
>CAYQRG010000068.1:0-8484 GCA_964419645.1 uncultured Eubacterium sp. | reverse complement strand
TCCGTTTTTTGTCTGTTTGCTTCCTTTGGAATCGGAAATATGAGCCAGATTAACTCCATAGCCGGAAATATGAAAGCAGCATTTCAGATTCCCAATGTAGTAACAGGTATTGTTTTGATGCTTCTTGCAGCTCTTGTTATTTTAGGCGGAATCAAAAGAATTGCAAGCGTTACGGAAAAACTGGTACCTTTTATGGCAATTCTTTATATTATAGGAGCGCTTGTCGTATGTATCGCAAATATTGATCAGTTTGGCGCTGTATTCGGAGCTATCTTCAAAGGCGCTTTTGCCATGAAAGCTGTAGGCGGCGGTATTGTAGGTTCCGGTATCAAACTGGCAGTTACCTGGGGAATGAAGCGAGGCGTATTCTCCAATGAAGCCGGACTTGGTTCTTCTGTTATGGTGCATTCCAGCTCCAACGTAAAAGAACCGGTTCGCCAGGGTATGTGGGGAATTTTTGAAGTATTTGCAGATACCATTGTGGTTTGTACATTAACAGCTTTTACAGTGCTTTCTTCCGGACTGGTTGATCTGTCTACCGGAGAAGTGCTCAGTACAGCAGAAGATTCTGCATTGGTAGGGCAGGCTTTTGCAACGGTATTCGGTTCTGCAGGACCTGCATTTATTGCAGTTGCCATATTGTTATTTGCATTTTCCACAGTGCTTGGCTGGAGCCATTATGGTTCAAAGGCATTTGAATATCTGTTTGGTTCCAAAGCAACCATTATCTACAGAGTTATCTTTATTGTATTTATTTTAGGCGGCGCAACGATGAGCCTGGAACTGGCATGGGATTTATCCGATACCTTTAACGGACTTATGGCGATTCCAAACTTAATCGGTGTAATTACCCTTTCTCCGATTGTCAGCAAGATTACAAAGAATTATGTTGACCGGAAGATCAAAGGCAAACAGGAGAAACCAATGCTTTCCGCATTTCCTGAGATTCAGAGGATGCAGGAGCAGGGATTGGATGAGAGTGATTAAAGAGCAGATAAGTTTACAAATGGTATACATACAGGGATATGTTGTAACGGCATATCTCTGTTTTTTTGTATTTCAGTTAAAAAACATGAACAAAAGTTAAAGGAGATTCAATTGTAAGGCATAATATCCTCTGTTAAAATAACAACTGTAAAACGTTTTACACACTTTTATTAAGAGGCCACTCCGAAGGAGTGTGTCATACCGGGATGCCCGAAAAGTATAAAAAATGGAGGAATTGCTATGAAGATTGGTGAAATCATTCGTAAATACAGAAAAGAATTGAATCTGACACAGGAAGAAGTGGCAGCGCGTCTGGGAGTTACAGCTCCTGCCGTCAATAAATGGGAAAAGGGTGTCAGTCTGCCGGATATTACACTTTTAGCCCCGATTGCCAGACTGTTAAATATTACATTAGAAACCTTGCTGTCTTTTCAGGAAGAGCTGACAGCAGAAGAAATTGGAGACATCATAAAAGAACTGGATCAAAAATTGGAATCCGGACCATATGACGAAGGATTTCAATATGGAAGCGATCTGATTCATAAATATCCCAATTGTTATCCATTGATCTGGCAAATAGCTTTGATATTGCAGGCACGGCTGATGCTGGCCGACCAACATGAAAAAGAGCCTGAGGAGGATGAACAAAAATACGGCATACAGATTGAAAAGTGGTATTTGCAGGCATTGGAAAGCAATGACGAATCCACAAGAAGAAATGCTGCAGGCTCTCTGTTTCAGTATTATTTGAGAAAAGAAGAGTATGAAAAAGCAGAATCTTATCTTTCCTTTTTCCCAGAGGAAAGCCCCGAACAAAAACAGAAACAGGCACTGATTTATAGTAAAACAAATCGAAAAGAAGAAGCATACAAGCTCTATGAAGAAATCCTGTTTTCAGAATGCCAGGTAATCAGTATTACAGTGAACAGTCTGTTTGCGTTATCCATGGAGGAGCAGGACATGCAGCAGGCCAGAATGTGGGTGGAAAAGCAAAGCGGTCTGGCAAGGCTTTTTGATATGGGCGTGTACCGGGAAGAATCCTGCAAGCTGGAACTTGCCGTAATAGAACAGGACCGGGAAGAAACCTATCATATTGTCCGAAAAATGCTGGATTCATTAGAACAGCTCTGTTCTTTTACAGATTCTGCCATGTATCGTCATATGAAATTTTCAGAGCCAAACTCAGATTTTTATGTAAAACTTCGCAAAGATCTGTTAGAAAAATTTCAGGAGGAAGAGACGCTTCACTACATGAAGGGACATGAAGAATGGGAGAAAATGATTTTCTTCTGAAAGAATCTTGATGCCAACAAGAGGAAATGATATGCTAAACAAAAAGATTCATAAAAATACATAAGGAAACTCCCATGAAAATAACAATTCTATGCGTAGGAAAAATTAAAGAAGATTTTTATCGAAAAGCGATTGCAGAATATGTAAAGCGTTTAAGCAGATACTGCAGGCTGGATGTCATTGAAACTGTTGATGAGAAAACACCTGATTCTGCCAGTGATGCTTTGGAAACGCAGATTAAAGAGAAAGAAGGGCAGCGGCTTTTGAAACAGATTAGGGAAGATGCCTATGTGATTGCCCTTGCGATCAACGGGAAAGAGTTTGATTCCCTTCAGATGTCATCAGCCATAGAACAGCTTGCCCTGAAAGGAAAGAGTCATCTGGTTTTTGTTATCGGCGGTTCTTTGGGATTGTCGGAGGCAATTTTAAAGCGTGCAGATGAAGCCTGGAGCTTTTCGAAGCTGACATTTCCCCATCAGCTTATGCGAGTGATTTTATTGGAACAAATTTACCGAAGTTACCGGATTATACAGCATGAGCCGTATCATAAGTAAATGCGAAAAGGGAGAGCATTGATGAAACAATGGAAGAAAATTACTATATTTATTATAATTCTTATATCGGCGGTGGGAATTGTTTTTATACTTTATACTGAAAATGACGGCGAAACAAAAGAGCAGGAGCAGGCAATAACGGAAGAGCAGGAAAAGGCAGTATTAGAAGAGACAGTAAATTACATAGAAGAAGATACGTCAAATGAGGAAGATAAAACCGACTCTGTGATTGTTGGAACATGGAAGAACATACCTGATGCAGAGAAGGAATGGATGACATCTTACAGAACATGTTTTTCTCCAGACGGACGGGTTGCGCATTACGGCGGAAGAAATGTGGATATTGGAACTTGGGTTCAGGAGGGAGATGTCTATACTGCGCATTTTGACGATTGCAGTTATATCGGAGTGGATGGTGAAAAATACGAACTTCCTTCCTACACTGTTACCTACCGGATGCGGTTTTCGGAAGACGGACAGGAAATGATTCTGGATCGAAATACGGACAGGCAAGCCGAAGTGCAATTGGAACTGAAAACCGAACAGGGATCGAAAAATTATACTGCTGCAGATTTTGATGATTACAGGTGTCCACTTTATTATGAGAGCGACCTTTCGGAAGTCTATGGCAATGACTTCGAATATTGGCCGGAAATTGCAGAGTACAGTAATCTGATAAGTCAGGAGCTTTTAAAAATAGCCGGAATTCTGCTGGAGGAAGAAAAGCCGGAGACAGTGTTGACGGCTTTGCCATGCACGATTTCAAAAATTGTAACATTTGATTTTACCGGGGACGGTAGAGATGAGATACTTGTCTATGTTGAACCTTTTGAGCCGTATTCTTCGTATTATATGGATGGGGCTGTCTATATTATTTCGCCTGTAGAGGAGGACAACTATACCATTCTGGTGGAAAATACAGATTTTAAAAGCGGGGCTACGGATATACTGGCTCCTGACGGAACAAAACTGCTTTCTTCAATGGCCGCTGGCGCCGCTTCTTCATGGAAAGGCGGCATCAGATATCATCTGGGATACCGGGAAGGACAGATTGTGGTGGATAAAGAGGAATCCTATAATTTTCATTGGGAGGATCCTATCATAAATCGGGTAAATGATTTTAAAAATGGAATCTATTATGTATATATTGCAAGAAATCCTAATGAAGAATACTATCCATGGTATATCGATATAGAAGACAGTATAAAAATAGATGAGGAACATTTTGAGCCTGTTTATCTTCCTTTTTCAGGGTATGAGCCGAGAAGTAATGATTATCCGGCTGTATATTCCTCTTTTCACCCGTTTTCGGAGGACTGGTGGCAATGGGGAGGAAAATACCCGGAGGATGTGGAAGACTATGGGATAGGAATTGCAAATTGGATTGAGGAGGCAAAAAACGATGACCCCGATGAGATGCTGAGAGAAGCGGTGGAGCAATCAGGCTATCAAATGACGAAAGTGGCCTATCCATGGACAGAGGAAACAAAAGAAAATGTGATTGAAGTACTTCGCTGCCCGGTGGCGGACTATTACTATATTTCGGATGACTATGCCGCTTACTATGCGAGAGGGGAAATTTATTTTGATGAAATAAAAGACTGATAAGAAGAAATGGCAATGTTGATAAATAATGCAGTATTATGATATAATGCCAGATATAAAATAATATTACAAAAGAAAGAATCTATAAATATTGTTCCATTTCTATTTATAGATTCAAATTTACAAAGGAGAGTTTTTATGTTTTGTTTTAAATGTGGAGAAGCAATTCCTGACGAGAGCACAGTTTGTCCGAAGTGTGGAGCTAATTTGGCACAAACTGGCAATGAGCAGACGGTCGTGTATGCTTCTCAAATTACTGAGGGGCCAAGTGAACCAGAAACAGCGAAAGGAAACTTATTAAAAATACTGATAGCCGCTCTGGCAGCCGTTGTATGCATTATAGGCATTGTTCTGGTGGTGAGGGAAAATGGAAAAGCGAATTTAAAGAAAGATCTAGTGAAAACCTGGTATGCTTCCGGCGAATCCATTATTAAAGTATTGGATATCAGCGATGATGAGGTAGAATACCGGCTTGAAACAGGATACAGTTGGATGGATACGACGCTTGGAACCTATGAGTGGAAAGTGATTAGCAAGAACAAAATTGAAATGAAGCATTCGGGTGGTTCATCTGAAACCTATACAGTTGAATTAAATGATGATAAAGATGTACTGAAAATTTCACCTGCCATAACCAGTGTAGATTCCAGTGAGACCTGGTATTACATTGATTAAATAATACTGTGAGAATAACAGTATCACAGAGAGGAGTAAAAACAATGAAGGAAGTATCGAAATTAATGGATTACCGCTCGGATGTGCGGGTAGTTGATGCCACACTCAGAGATGGAGGTCTGGTCAATGACTTTTATTTTACAGATGAATTTGTCAAAGATCTGTATAAAGCAAATGTAAAAGCTGGGGTAGATTATATGGAATTTGGCTACAAAGCCTCTAAAGACATGTTCGATGAAAGCAAATTCGGGAAATGGAAATTCTGCAATGACGATGATATCCGCGCCATTGTAGGAGACAACGATACAAATTTAAAACTTGCTGTTATGGCAGATGTAGGCAGATGCGATTATAAGACCGACATTGCAAACAAAAGTGAAAGCCCTATTGATTTGATCCGCGTAGCTACTTATATGAATACCATACCTACCGCAGTAGATATGATTGAAGATGCAGCGAAAAAAGGCTATGAAGTAAGCTGTAACATCATGGCGATTTCCAATGCCCAGGAATCGGATCTGGCAGTTGCGCTGGATCTTTTAGGACAGTCTCCGGTAGATGTATTTTACATTGTAGACAGCTATGGCTCACTGTATCCGGAACAGATTGCCCGAATTGCAGATGTATATATGAATTTTGCTGCAAAATACGGCAAAAAAGTCGGCATTCATGCCCACAACAATCAGCAGCTTGCTTTTGCCAATACGATTGAAGCAGTTGGAGATGGAGTGGACTGGTTAGATGGAACTTATGCCGGCATGGGAAGAGGAGCAGGAAATTGCGCTATGGAGCTGCTTATCGGGTTTTTGCGTAATCCCAAATACAACATTGCTCCGGTATTTCGGTTTATCGAAAAACATATCACAAAGCTTATCAAAGATCATGTGGTATGGGGCTATGACCTGCAGTATTTGATGACAGGACTGTTAAACCAGCATCCCAGAACTGCGATTTCTTTCACCAAAGAAAACAGAGAGGATTATTTTGAATTTTATAAAGAATTGATAGAACAGGATTAATGCCTATGAGAATGTATGATCTGATTGAAAAGAAGAAAAGGGGACAGGAATTATCTACCGAAGAAATCCGATTTATGATTCTTAACTATACCAAAGGAGAAATACCGGATTATCAGATGTCAGCTATGACAATGGCAATCTGTTTTCAGGGTTTAAACGAAAAAGAAACATTAGACCTCACCCTTGCCATGCGTGATAGCGGAGACTGTCTGGATCTGTCCGGTATACACGGCATCAAAGCGGACAAGCACAGTACAGGCGGCGTGGGAGATAAAACCTCTTTAGTACTTGCTCCGATCATCGCTGCCCTTGGAATTCCAATGGCCAAAATGTCGGGCCGAGGCCTGGGGCATACAGGAGGAACCATTGACAAATTAGAATGTTTTCCAGGCTTTACAACAGCATTAAGCGAAGAGGCATTCATAAAAAATGTAAATGAAATTCAGATCGCGATTGCCGGACAGACCGCAAATCTGGCTCCTGCCGACAAAAAGCTGTATGCGCTGCGGGATGTCACAGCTACCGTGGATCAGTTATCTTTGATCGCCAGCAGTATTATGAGTAAAAAATTAGCCTCCGGAAGTGATGTCATTGTTCTGGATGTGAAAACCGGTTCCGGCGCATTTATGAAAAAAACTGAGGATGCAAAAAAACTGGCCGAGACTATGGTATCTATCGGAACTATGGCAGGGAAAAAGACGGCAGCAGTCATTACAGATATGGACCAGCCTTTGGGAAATGCCATAGGCAATTCTTTGGAGGTCATAGAGGCCATAGAATCCCTTTCCGGTAGAGGACCGGAAGATTTGATGGAAGTCGTCTATGCGCTGGGAAGTAAAATTCTTATGCTCGCCGGTTCAGCCCAAAATGAAACAGACGCAGTAAATCTGATGAAATCCTGTATTGCAGACGGCCGTGCCAAACAGAAGCTGGCAGACTTTGTAGAGGCCCAGGGCGGAGATACTTCTTATGTATGGAATACAGAGCTCTTTCCAAAAGCTGCATATACCATAGAAGTTCCTGCGTTAAAAGAAGGCTATATCAGTCAGATTCAGGCAGAGTCTGTGGGAACGGCATGCATGATGCTAGGCGGCGGAAGAGAGACGAAAGACAGTGAGATTGATCTGTCTGTAGGCATTTATTTGAATAAAAAAGTCGGTTCCTATGTAAAAAAAGGAGAGCCGATTGCAGTTGTTTATGCCAATGATCCTAAAAAGGGAGAGGTTGCCGTAAAGCAGATTCAAAACGCTTATGGAATCGAATCGGAAAAGCCGGCAGATTCTAAGATGATAAAAGCTGTTATCCAATAATTATCCAGCTCTTAACTTTGCATTTTGCTATAAATGGCCAGTGGGAATCCATTCTGACGAACACTTCCAATGAATAATACAAATTCCTGCGACATATAGTAAGGTATGAGCAAAGTGAATTTTGGAAAATTAAAGGAAGGTCTTGTGGAATCCTTAGAACTTCCAAAAGACCTGATGTATGGAGCAGTTCTGGTATCCATTACCGGACGGCAGGAAATCTTAATTGAAAATTACCGGGGAATTTTAGAATACACCAAAAACCACATCAGTCTGCAGACCAAAACCTGCAGGCTGGTTGTCCACGGGAAAAATTTAAATATCAGTTATTATACCAATGAAGAAATGAAAATTACCGGCCTGATCGACTCTATTATTTATGAAAATTAGGAGGCTGTTTTGTTTCTTTCTTTAGTAAAATATTTTCGAGGTTTTTTACTGGTGCGCCTAAGCGGTTACTCTCCGGAACGATTCTTGAACCTGTGCAGTAACCACAATATTTTGATATGGGATTTAACCAATCAAAGAGATTATTACGAATTTCATATCAGTATTGCCGGATACCGGAGACTGAAACCCCTGCTGAAAAAAACAAGGACAAAAATCGTTATTTTAAAGCGGATCGGGTTTCCGTTTTTTTTGTACCGATATCGGAAACGAAAGCTGTTTTTTGCAGGCATACTTCTTTGTATCGGATTTTTAACCTACCTGACCACATTTATCTGGCTGATCGATATCAATGGAAATTCCCTGATCACAGATGATACGATACTGACCTTTCTGGAAGGACAAAAATCTTCTTTTGGCACCAAAAAAAAGGAGATTGACTGTGCTAAGCTGGAAGAAGCTCTCCGCACCGAATATGACAATATCATATGGGCCTCTGTCCGGTTGAACGGAACCAAGATGACGATAGACCTTCAGGAAAATCTGATCACCAAAGAAGATTCCACAGAAGAACCGGTAAAACCCGACGGCGCCTACGATCTGATTGCGGAAAAAGAAGGTGTGATCTCTTCCATTATTACAAGAAATGGGACACCT
>CAYQRG010000067.1:0-8529 GCA_964419645.1 uncultured Eubacterium sp. | reverse complement strand
AGCAGAAGAAAAGCGGGTGCTGCTGCCGGCAAAGCAGGTGCCGGAAGGAAGTTCTATTGGAGAGGAGCTGGAGGTATTTTTGTATAAAGATTCCAGTGACAGGATGATTGCAACTACGCATCAGCCAATGCTCACATTGGGAGAAACAGCAGTTTTAAAGGTTTTGGAGATTGGAAAGATCGGTGCGTTTTTGGATTGGGGATTAGAGAAAGATCTCTTCCTTCCTTTCAAGGAAATGACAAGAAAAGTAAAACCTGAGGATGAAATTTTAGTCACTTTATATATTGATAAAAGTGAAAGACTTTGCGCCAGCATGAGAGGGCTGTATGATCTTCTGCAAAAAGATTCTCCCTATCAAAAAGGAGATATGGTTTCCGGAAGAATCTATGAATTCAGTGATAATTTTGGAACTTTTGTAGCAGTGGATGATACCTATTCTGCAATGCTCCCTGCATTTGAGGACTGCAGCAAGTTTCGGATTGGAGATGTGGTTACAGCCAGAATTACCAATGTAAAGCCGGACGGCAAACTGGATCTGACACTTCGGGAAAAAGCATATCTGCAAATGGATACAGATGCGGAAAAAGTGATGAAGGTCATAGAAGAATATGCAGGGGTACTTCCCTTTAATGATAAATCTTCACCTGAAGAGATTAAAAGGGAAATGCAGATGAGCAAGAATGCTTTTAAACGGGCAGTGGGAAGGCTTTATAAAGAGCATAAAATTGAGATTACAGAACGCAGCATTCGGAAATTGTAACAATTTAAACTTCGAATTCATTACAGTGAAATACAAAGTACTGGATGAATAGATTGAAAATGAAATAAATCTTAAAATGACTTGACGATAAACAGCCTGTTTGTTATAATACTCACGTAAATTCGTAATAATTTTGTAACAATCAGATGGAAATTGTATTATTTTGGAGGATGTTATTTCATGAATAAGAATCGTAGAATTCTTCGTATTACAGCATGTTGTATGGCAACTGCAATTACATTAGGAAGTACACCGTCTGCAGTTCGCGCGGACATGCCTATTGCAGGAGCGCCTGCTATGATGTCAATCGCATTGGAAGATGAAGTTAAGAATACATTTCAAACTGCATCCGCAGGTATATCCCTGAACCTGGTAGACTGTGTATCAGCAGCAGCGGAAGAGGCAAGCGTGGCGCCGAAATCAGAGTATGCAGATATTGCCATTGCTCAAGTAGATAATTATGTGAATGTCAGAGATGCAGCAGGAGAAGAGGGCAATGTAGTCGGCAAGCTTTACAACAATTCAGCAGCTACTGTGGAAGCGACTGAAGGCGATTGGTATAAGATCACATCCGGTAACGTTACCGGTTATGTAAAAAGTGAATTTGTAGTCCGTGACGATGAAGAGCTTGCGAAAAAGGTAAGCAGACGGGTTGCAACCGTAGAAACAGAAACTTTATTTGTCCGTACAGAACCCACAACGGCATCCGATGTGCTCGGCATGGTTCCTGACCAGGAAGAATTGACAGTAACAGATGAATCCGTAGACGGCTGGACAAAAGTTTCCATAGAAGAAGGCGAAGGCTATGTTTCCAACGACTATGTCAACAAATCCATAGAATTTGTAACGGCAGAGTCTAAGGAAGAAGAAGAGGCACGTCTTGCCAAAGAAGAAGCAGAGCGTCAGGCAGCAGCCGCAGCGGCAGAAAAAGCAAGTGCCGCTAAGAAGAAAGGCAGCTCCGCCCTTCCGGCATCTTCCGCAGGCAGCTCCAGTGGCAATGCAGTTGCCAACTATGCATGTCAGTTTGTAGGCAATCCTTATGTATATGGTGGTACAAGCCTGACAAACGGCGCAGACTGTTCCGGATTTGTTATGTCAGTATATGCAGCATTTGGCGTGGGACTTCCCCATTCTTCCGCTGCTATGTGTGGTGTAGGATATGGTGTGTCCGATATGCAGCCCGGTGATATCATCTGCTACAGCGGACATGTTGCAATCTATATTGGCAACAATACGATTGTTCACGCAAGTACGCCGGAAAGCGGTATCAAGTACACTTCTCCGGTGAATTACAAGCCGATTATAGCAATACGAAGAATTTTCTAAATTAAAATACATATGAGAACAAGGCATTTGGATTGTCAGTTTGACAGTTTGAATGCCTTTTTTGTTTCTATAATGAGAGCTTGTAGATGTGCCATGAAAATTGCCTTCCGAATTTTGAGATTTGTAACAGCCTGTCTGGTATTGTCTGCGCAGCAGCAAAAAATGCCAATTTGGTTAAAATGCACAAAATGTAAAAAAATGTAAACGAAAATGTAACAGGTCTGAAATTTTTGTGAATGAATGTGGATAATTATCCACATTTAAAAACTTTGAAAACAGTGCAAAATCGAGTTATGCACTAAGTTATCCACATTATCCACAAAAAATGTCTAATATTTATTCTGGAAAATTACTCAAAATAAGAATATATGTTTTGTCTATTTGTGATAAACTTAAAAAATTTTTCCAAAAAACTTGACATTTCAAATGTGAAAATATGAAATCAAATTAGAAAAGAAATCTGAATTTTCAAGCAAAACTTGTGAAAACATGGAAACAATGCTATACTTTCTACGATATGCTTTGGCAGGGAGAGGAATCTTCCTGGCAGAATTGTCACTATAAAGCAGCAACAAACAGGGGGCGGCTATGAAGACCGAATTTGATATTACGCTTAGCAGCAAAGATATGTACCGTTTCAGTATGTATCATGCTTATACAGGAAGCCAAGGAATATTATCCATTTTAATTGCGGTGCTGTGTTTTTTTGCAGCAGTTACAACAAAAGGCTCTGTAGAGTGGATGTACACACTTTTATATGCAGGATTTGGCGTTGTGTTTCTTTTTTACATACCCTGTAACTTGTATCTTCGTTCCAAACGGCAGATTTTATCTTCCGAAGTGCTGAAACATGCATTGCATTACAGAATAGACGAAGAAGGAATCCACACATCTCAGAAGGAAGCGACAGCAGACCTGCCCTGGGAGCAGGTATATAAAATGGTGTCCACCAAATACAATGTATTAATCTACAGTACCAGGGTGAATGCTTTTATCATTCCAAGGGAACAGATTCCGGGAGAGTATGATGCACTGAAAGAGATTGCGTCCAAACATCTTGAAACTTACAGATTTAAAGTGAAATAAAGGTAACAGGACAGCTTGCCTGAACTGCTACAAATGAAGGATAAGCATATGAATACAGTATATGAAACTTTTTCTCCCCAGGAGACAGCAGAACTGGGCAGGAAGCTCGGAGAAAATGCATCACCCGGAGATGTCTACACACTGATCGGAGATCTCGGTGTGGGCAAAACCGTGTTTACCCAGGGAATCGCAGAAGGACTGGGAATCAAAGAAACCGTAAACAGTCCCACATTTACCATCTTGCAGGTCTATGAAAGCGGAAAACTGCCCTTTTATCATTTTGATGTCTACCGAATCGGTGATATCGAAGAAATGGATGAAATCGGGTATGAGGAATATTTTTACGGAAACGGACTGTGTATGATTGAATGGGGGAATCTCATTGCAGAGATTCTGCCAAAGACCAGAAAAGATATTACAATCGAAAAAGATTTGGAAAAATGCTTTGATTACAGAAAAATTATTATTTCAGAGGTAACAGAATGAAACTATTAGCGCTCGACTCTTCCGGCTTAGTGGCAAGCGTTGCAGTCGTCTGGGATGAGATATTGTCCGGTGAGTTTACCATTGATCATAAAATCACCCATTCCCAGACATTGCTCCCCATGCTGGAGGAACTGGCAAAAGTAATTGAATTGGATCTTAATACATTAGATGCGATTGCCGTAGCAGGCGGACCGGGTTCTTTTACGGGACTTCGGATCGGATCGGCTACTGCAAAAGGGCTGGCACTGGCTCTTGAAAAACCACTGATACAGATTCCGACCGTAGATGCACTGGCATACAATCTATGGGGGCACAGGGATATCATCTGTCCACTTATGGATGCCAGAAGGAATCAGACTTATACAGGATTATACCGGTTTTGTAACGGCCGCATGGAGACAGTCAAAGCACAGTGCGCTGTAGACATCGGCACGATTGTGGATGAGATCAATCAGCGAAAAGAGGCAGTTGTCTTTTTGGGAGACGGCGTACCGGTATTTCAAACTTACATCGAAGAACATATTCTGGTGCCCTATACCTTTGCGCCGCCGCATCTGTCCAGACAGAGGGCGGGAGCAGTGGCAGCTTTGGCCAGAGAATATTACAAAGAAGGAAAGATGATGGATTCTGCCAGCTTCAAACCGGAATATTTAAGACTTTCCCAGGCAGAGCGGGAACGTATGGAGAAGGAAAATGCCAAAAATAAGGAAAATGCAGGAGCCTGATCTGGACCGGATTGCAGAAATTGCAGCACAGTCTTTTTCAAACCCTTGGAGCAGACAGGGTTTTGCAGAGGCGCTTCCCATGGAAAATGCCTGCTTTTTGCTTGCCGAGGAAGAAAATATCATACTTGGCTACTGTGGGATTTACATGGCGGCTGATGAAGGTGAGATTATCAATGTTGCCGTTTGTCCCAAAAGCCGGAGAAGGGGAATTGCAGATTTGCTTCTTAGGGCATTGATAGAAGAAGGCCATCGAAACGGTGTATGCCGTTTCTTTTTAGAAGTACGGGTGTCCAATACGGCAGCCATTTGTCTCTACGAGAAACACGGTTTTGTCAGACAGGGAATCCGCAAAAATTTTTATCTGGAGATTCACGAAGATGCTTACGTGATGAACCGGATTGACGAGGAGAAAAAATGTTAGATATATGTTTACTTGGAACAGGAGGGATGATGCCTCTTCCCAGACGGCGCCTGACAGCTTTAATGGCAAGATACCAGGGGAGCAGTCTTTTGATCGACTGTGGAGAGGGCACTCAGATTGCCATCAAAGAAAAGGGATGGAGTTTTAAACCGATTGACGTGATCTGCTTTACCCATTATCATGCGGACCATATCAGTGGACTGCCGGGACTGCTTCTTACCATGGGCAATGCAGAACGGACAGAACCTTTGACCATGATCGGGCCGAAAGGACTGGAAAGAGTAGTGAATGCGCTGCGGATCATAGCGCCGGAGCTTCCCTTTGAGATTCGTTTTATTGAATTAAATGCGCCGGAAGAAGATATCACGATAAACGGATACCATCTGCATGCCTTTCGTGTCAATCATAATGTTGTTTGTTATGGATACAGCTTAACCATACCGAGGATCGGCCGGTTTCGGCTGGAAGAGGCAATGGCCCGTAACATACCGAAGAAATGTTGGAACCGCCTGCAGCATGGAGAAACGGTTGAGGAGGAAGGTGTAATCTATACGCCGGATATGGTACTTGGCCCTGCGCGAAAGGGAATCAAAGTAACCTATTGTACCGATACTAGACCGACAGAAAGTATAGAAAGAGGCGCCAGAGAATCCGATTTATTTATCTGTGAAGGAATGTATGCGGAGGAGGAAAAGCTGATCAAAGCTAGACAGTATAAGCATATGACTTTTTATGAAGCAGCGGAGCTCGCAAAGCGGGCAGATGTATCCGAGCTTTGGCTGACACATTTTAGTCCTTCCCTGGTGAGGGCAGAATCCTATATGCCCAAAGTCTCAAAAATTTTTGAAAGGGCAAGCTTAGGATTTGACGGAAGAAGTGTAGAACTGGATTTTGAGGAGGAATAAACCATGAAAAACGTCAAAATTGTGATTATCGGAATCATTTGCGTCGCTCTGGTAGTGGGATATTATTATTATCTTTCCCATAAAGAAACAACAGATACGACAGAAGTAACAGAGGTTCAGAAAGTTATATTAAAAGATCTGGAAGGGAAATCTTATCCTGCGACACCCCGGGAAGTGATCAAATTTTATAATCGGATTTTGTGCTGTTATTATAATGAGGAGTATACAGACGATGAATTTCACCAACTGGCGGACCAGGCGCTTGTATTAATGGATCAGGAACTGGCAGACAATAATCCGCCGGAACAGTACTATATGCAGGTGCAGACAGAGGTAGACAATTATCGGGAACTGAAGAAAACCATTAACAATGCATCTGTATGCAGCAGCAATGAAGTGGAATATGCCGAAAGGGCAGACAAGGAGTACGCTTATGTAAAATCCTCTTATTTTGTACGGGACAAAAATGGTTTTACAAAAAGCAACCAGAATTATGTGTTGCGCAAAGATGACAACAATCACTGGAAGATATTGGCGTTTGAACTGGTAGAAGGAGCTGCCGAAGATGAATAGTCAAAAAGAGATCAAAATTCTTGCAATCGAAACGTCCTGTGACGAGACAGCGGCAGCAGTGGTAGTAAACGGAAGGGATGTGCGTTCTAATATCATATCTTCCCAGATTGCGTTGCATACCCTTTATGGAGGGGTTGTGCCGGAAATTGCCTCAAGGAAACACATCGAAAAGATAGACCAGGTTATTATGGAAGCGTTAAAAGAGGCCAAAATGACACTGGATGATATAGATGCAATCGGAGTGACATATGGGCCGGGATTGGTTGGTGCGCTTTTAGTTGGCGTTGCAGAGGCCAAAGCTATTAGTTATGCAAAGCAGATTCCACTGGTGGGTGTGCATCATATAGAAGGACACATCAGCGCAAATTATATTGAGAATAAGGATTTGGAACCGCCGTTTTTATGTCTGGTGGTATCCGGCGGACATACGCATCTGGTCAAAGTTAATGATTACGGCAAATACGAGATTTTGGGAAGAACTGTGGACGATGCTGCAGGAGAGGCTTTCGATAAAGTAGCGAGAGCCATTGGTCTTGGATACCCTGGCGGTCCCAAAATTGAAAAAGTATCCAAAGAAGGCAATCCAGAGGCTATTCATTTTCCGAGAGCTCATGTGTCGGGAGAATCCTATAATTTCAGTTTCAGCGGCATGAAGTCCGCGGTACTGAATTATTTGAATAGCTGTCAAATGAAAGGCATTGAGATTATACAGGAGGATGTGGCAGCTTCTTTCCAGCAGGCGGTGATCGATGTATTAACGAGTAACGTTTTGCGTGCATTGCAGGAAACAGGAATAAAGAAATTTGCCATTGCAGGAGGCGTTGCTTCCAACGGAACTTTAAGAGCAGCGGTCAAAGAAGTCTGTGACAGCTATGGAGCAAAGTTTTATAGTCCTTCTCCCATTCTTTGCACTGACAATGCTGCTATGATTGGAGCAGCAGCATATTATGATTATCTAGCAGGAGTCCGTTCTGGTCTGGATTTAAATGCTGTTCCAAATCTCAAATTAGGATGACTTTGTTCTTGCCGCATGGCATCAAGGTATCGCCTTATTCTTGCCGTGTGGCATCAAGGTATCCATAGGAGAAAGATTATGAAAAAAGAGAAAATTACCGCAATTATACTTGCAGGCGGCAGCGGAAAAAGAATGGGGGGCGACTGTAAGAAACAATATATGCTTCTGGGACAAAAACCACTTCTTTACTATTCTTTAAAAACATTTCAAGAAAGCTGTGTGGATGAGATTGTTTTGGTAACAAATGAACCGGAATATTGTATCAGAGAAATTATTCAAAAATACGGTCTGGACAAAGTGACAAAAATTGTACCGGGAGGAGCAGAGCGCTATCATTCTGTTTATGCAGGCCTTCAGGCAGCGGAGGGATGCAGTTATGTATTGATTCACGATGGAGCGCGCCCCTTTGTAACAGAGACAATGATACAGGATTCTTTAACAGCGGTAAAAGAATATCAGGCATGTATAATCGGAATGCCGGTGAAAGATACGATTAAAGTTGCAGATGAAAAAGGATTTGCCGCGCAGACGCCGGAGAGGGCAAAGGTTTGGCAGATACAGACGCCCCAGACATTTTCCTATCCATTGATCTGGAAGGCATATCAAAAAGTATTAAAAGAAGAACCGGCAGGAATTACGGATGACGCCATGGTAGTGGAATATAGTAATTCTGCAAAAGTGAAGTTAATACGGGGTAATTATGAGAATATTAAAATTACAACACCGGAAGATATAGAAATTGCAGAATTATTTTTGAAAAAAGTAGTTGACAAGTCGTTATAAATGATGTTAATATTATTTTTGCACTGATTATGAAACAGATGCCTATTTGGAGAAGTATCGAAGTGGTCATAACGAGGCGGTCTTGAAAACCGTTTGTCCGAAAGGGCACATGGGTTCGAATCCCATCTTCTCCGCTCGATCGCTTCGCGATCAAAATAAAATAAGAGTTACTATTCGGAGAAGTACCCAAGCTGGCCGAAGGGACACCCCTGGAAAGGGTGCAGGTCGTTAATAGCGGCGCGAGGGTTCAAATCCCTCCTTCTCCGCTGGCAAGTTCGATTATATACGATCAGAAATACTTGATTAAAAAAGAATGTCAAAAAAAGTAAAAAAGTACTTGACAGACGAAAGAGAACATGCTATTATAATCTAGCTGTCGCACAAAGCGGCAACGCGAACCATGATAACTGAACAGTGAAATAACCTTGAAAGATTTCAAAGAGAATCAG
>CAYQRG010000066.1:0-8642 GCA_964419645.1 uncultured Eubacterium sp. | reverse complement strand
GATATTGTTACATCCATAGCATTCTTCCTTTGTAATTTAATCTTCTTTTTTTCCGTCTATAATTTCCCGCAATTCCTTCATTTCCTCCCGGCTAATCTCTCCGGTATCGCCTCTTAGCAGCTCAGCCACTACGCCAGCCATTCCAAGCTGTTTCCGAAAAGACATCTTGCCGCCCAGACGTTCTATCTCTGCTCCCACAAATTCCGAGCGGTCAAAATTAGGCTTGAAAACTCTCGCATACACGTTGGCAACCTGCCTGTGTTCACTGACTGTCACCGCTTTTTTCTTTATCATTCGCTTCACTGCCTGGGACACGGAAGAGGAACTGATTTTCTTCTCTGCCAAACAGTCCGCGATTTCCTGTATCGTCATGTCCTTTCCCTGTTCCCACATCACTCCCATAACGGTAATTTCCAAATCTGTCAATTTCGGTATGTCTTTCATAAAATTCTTTATACCAGCCTTTCATTAATCTTATCATATGAAATAAATATTTTTCCTACAGAAATGTTATTCTATAGTTAATAATAATTTAATACATTACTAATGTCAATATTAATAATAAAAATATTTTTCACACCTGAAAATGTATCCAGCGCATGTCATAAATTATAACGAAAAAAAGCATATCATCTCTCTTTCAAAAGATGATATGCCTTATTCTACTCTGCTTATTATTAGTTCAACAATCTTACTACACAAACCGGTGAACGATAGAAAGCATTGGAGATCTTAATACCTGTTCTAGCAGAACTTGCATGAACAATCTGTCCATTGCCGATATAAATTGCTACATGGCTGATTCTGCCTCCGCCATAGAAGAACAAATCTCCCGGCTGTGCCTCACTTGCGCTGATTCTTCTTCCACAGTTCGCCTGTGCTGCAGAGGAGTGTGGAAGATAAATTCCGTATTTTGCAAAAATAGATAACGTAAATCCGGAACAATCCGCGCCATGTGTCAGACTGGTGCCGCCCCATACATATGGGTTGCCGACAAACTGACATGCATAAGATACCAGATCGACTTTCACGTCAGATACACCCTGTCCGTATTTCACTTCTGTCATGGTCATAGCCTTTTTCAGCTGGTCCGCAACAGAAACATAGTCTGCACTGACATAGCCTTCTTCACTGTCAACACTGACCTTCAGCCATTCTCCCTGATCTTCAATAACTTCTACTTCTTCTCCTTCCGGCATCAGTGCCAGAATCTCACATTCTGTATTCGGCTCCTCCCTCACACGAAGGGTTGTCGTCGTACAAGTCGCAATCGTGGAAGAAACTTCTTTGGCATATTCTCTGGCTTCCCGACCTGAAATCAGATATTCACTCTTCACATATCCTGTAACTTCACCAGACTGAATCTTCGTCCAGTCTCCTTCTGTTTCTAATATCTCACAGCCTGCGTCGCCCGGCATCTTGCCTACAAGCTCTGCCTCTTCGCCGGCTCCTTCCCGTACATTTAAATTGCCCTCTACCTTGGCAATACCAAGATTCGTATATCCGCAAGTACCCTGTCCGGAGGCTGTTGTCGCATCCTCTCCTGAAGAAATTGTAGCTTTTGCCGTAGATACGTCAATACAGGATGCCAGAGCGGAAGATATGCCTGCATTTGCATCTGCACTGCTCTCTATATTCGCTGCAATTGTTTCGGAAATCCCTGCACTGATCCCGGATGTTGCTGCCGGTGTCTGGACTGACATTGCTATTATCATTGATCCTGCTGTAAATAAACCCACTAATTTCTTATTCCTGAATTTCATAAATTCCTCCTAAGACCTCTTTCGTCTGCGTAACTACTTTACGATTAAAAGTATAGCAAGCAGCTCTAACAATGTCAACATATTTTTGTAATTTTTGTAATATTTGTGTAATATTTATTGCCGTACTGAATATCCTTTCTCATTTGCTCCTTCAATTCTTCCAGAGACTGAAATTTACGTTCCGGCCTTACCATGGCCAGAAATTCTACTTTGATCCGAGTGCCATAAATCTGCTCATCAAACCCAAACAGATGCGTTTCCACACCCACGGGGTTCTCTCCTTCAATCGTGGGTTTGCATCCCACATTGGTGATTCCTCCATACACCTGCTTGCCACTGCCAAAAACAGTTGTTCTTGTCACATATACGCCAAAAGGCGGCAGCAGCTTGTCCCCTGCCGGTATGAGGTTTGCCGTGGGAACGTTTAATGTCCTGCCGATCTCATTGCCATGCAGCACTTTTCCCTGTACAAAATAATGATATCCCAGCAGTTCATTTGCATGTTCGATCTTGCCTGCCAAAATCTCTTCCCGGATAAATGTGCTGCTGATATCTCTGCCCTCTTCCTGTATTTTGTCCACTGCCTCTACTTCATATCCATAAGTATCCGAAAAATGCCCAAGCATCCGGTGGTCTCCCCGCCTGTTCTTTCCGAAATGAAAATCCTTTCCCACCACAAGACTTTTGATATTCAGCCGCTTTACGATCATTTCTATAAAATCTTCCGGTTCCATATGCATAAGCTCTTTTGTAAAAGGACACTCCACCAGATAATCAATGCCATGCTGCTCAAAGAGCTGCATTTTCTCTTCATTTGTGGTCAGAACCTTTTCTTCTTTTCCACTGCAGATCTGCCGCTTTGGAGGAATGTCAAACGTAAAAATCACTGTTTTTAATCCCAACCTTTTCTTTTCCTCCAGATATTCCAGCAGATATCCGTGGCCTCTGTGGATACCGTCAAATTTGCCGAGCGAGACAACGGTTTCTTGCTCTATATGAAAATCTGTTGTATTTCTAATATATTCCATGTTGTTCTTCCTGTGCTTTTCAATTCTGCAAAAACATCTTTTCCGGTTTAAAAATCTTTTTGGATGCATCATAACGAAACAGTCCCACAAACATTCCGGATGCATCATATACCCGGTAAAGCTTATCCGTTTCTTCTTCTTTTAAACAAATATCCGATAAGGAAAACCTGCCTCCGTTTCGTAAGATTTTTTCCATACCCGGTTTCGCTGCTATCTTTGGATAATCCTTTAACGCTTCATCCACCGACAGCAGTATGTCTTCTATTCTGCGGCCTTTTTCATCCGTGCCTTTTACGATCTCTTCCACTTCTTTCAAGCGATATGCATTTTCAACTGAAAAACCTGCCGTTTTTGTACGCAGCAGTGTTTCCATGCAGCCGCCGCATCCGGCCCGTTCGCCGATGTCATGGCAGAGTGTCCGGATATAGGTTCCTTTCGAGCAGCGTACCTCCATGGTAATGCGAGGCATCTCAATAGAAAGAATTCTTATAGAAAAAATCTCGATTTCCCTTGGTTTTCGTTCCACTTCAATGCCGGCCCGCGCCAGGTCACAGAGTTTTTTTCCGTTCACTTTCAGAGCAGAATACATAGGCGGCACCTGCATCTGCCGGCCCATAAATTCCTGTATGATTGTAAGAATTTCTTCTTCTGTTACAGAAGGCTTTTGCTCTTTTAAAACCGTTCCGGACATATCCTGGGTATCCGTTGTAATCCCTAGATGCAGGACTGCCTGATATACTTTATCTTTTTCGGTCAGGTATTCGCAGAGCTTTGTCGCTTTTCCGACGCAGACAGGCAGCACGCCCATCGCATCGGGATCTAACGTCCCTGTATGGCCAATCTTTTTTTGTTTTAAAATCCCCCGCAGCTTTGCCACTACGTCAAAGGAGGTAAAGCCCGGTTCCTTGTATATATTGATAATTCCATCCATATCCTGCCGCCTTCAAGCTGTTCTTAGTTATTGACCGCAAAGCGAGCCGTAACGCTTTTTGATTTCCTCTTTGATTCTTGCGATGATATCCTCTGAACTTCCTTCCATGGAAAATCCGGCCGCTCTGGCGTGTCCGCCTCCGCCGAATCTCGCCGCAATTTCAGCTACATCCACAAGTCCATTGGAACGGGTGCTGACTTTGTATGCGCCGTCTTCGGTTTCATACAAAAATACGGCGACTTCCACACCTTTTGTCACTCGCAGCTGATTCACAATCCCGTCTAAGTGCTTGGACAGCACATGATACTGTTTCATTTCTTCTGCTGTAATCACGCTGGTAATCACTTTGTCACCCAGACAGCGTTCACTTTTGATCAGCGCTTTTCCCAGTATCTGATTCTGCTCAAAGGTTTTTTCATAAAATGTTTTGTCTACGATCCCGGAATAGTCAATTCCCATTTCCATAAGGATTCCTGCAATTTCCATTGTTTTGGCGGAAGTGCAGGAATACTGAAAGACGCCGGTATCATGTACAATACCTACATATATGCATTCTGCAATTTCTTTTGTGATATTTTCTTTTCCAATCAACGTAAATACCAGTTCCGATGTGGAACTTGCATGGGGAAAAATATAATTTTCATCTGCAAAACTGTGATTGCTGATATGGTGGTCCACACAGATTGTTTTGGCCGCTGTTTCAAAATATTTCGCCGCCGCTCCCAATCTGGCTGCATCTCCGCAGTCCTGTGCGATAAAGAGATCATAGATTTTATCCTCTTCACAGGAATTTACAATTTCATCGGCTCCGGCCAGAAACCGGAATATATTGGGAATCGGTTCCAAATACAGAGTGACCTCAATCCCTGGGTAACACTGTTTGATATAGTTATACGTTGCCAGACAGGAACCGACGCAGTCTCCATCAGGCCTGACATGCCCTGCAATGGCAACGGTTTTTACTCCTGTCAGAAAAGACTTAAAATCTGTCATTCTTCGTTCCTCCCGTTGACTTCGTCAATCTTTTTGGACATATTGACACCATACTCAATGGACTGATCCAAAATGAAACGGATTTCCGGCGTATTTCTTAAATTAATATTCTTAGCCAGTTTGGTACGAATGTAACCTTCCGCGCTTTTTAATCCTTTTATGGTATCTTCCTGGGCATTTTCATCTCCCAATACACTGATATAAGCTTTGCAGGTCTTTAAATCCGGCGCCACTTCTACCGCTACCACGCTGGTAAGGGGATGTATCCGCGGATCTTTGATCTCTCCGCGGATGATATTGCTCAATTCACGCATCACTTCCCCATTGATTCTGGTATTTTTTATACTGTTTTTTCTCATATCTGACACTCCATTTCTGTGAGGCCGAAAACTCTATCTTGGCACTTCTACCATTTTATATGCCTCGATCTGGTCAAATTCCTGAATATCATTAAATCCGTCCAGAACAAGACCGCATTCATATCCGGCTTTCACTTCTTTTACGTCATCTTTGAAACGTTTCAGGGATGCAAGATCACCTTCAAAAATCTGTGTGCCTTCTCTGGTAAGACGTACTTTACAGCCTCGTTCAAACGTACCGTCTAAAACATAAGAACCTGCAATATTTCCAATGCCGGATGCCTTAAAGATCTGGCGTACTTCTGCATGGCCTAAGATCTTCTCTTCAAAGACAGGATCTAACATACCCTTCATGGCAGCCTCCACGTCCTCGATAGCATTGTAGATTACTTTATACAGTCTGACGTCTACGCCTTCCCGCTCTGCCGTTGCTTTGGCAGTTGCATCTGGCCGGACATTAAATCCGATGATAATCGCATTTGACGCAGATGCTAAAATAACATCTGATTCGTTAATGGCTCCTACGCCGCCATGAATCGTCTTAACCACAACTTCTTCGTTGGATAATTTCTCCAGGCTCTGTTTTACAGCCTCCACGGAGCCCTGAACATCTGCTTTTACGATTAAATCCAGCTCTTTGATATTGCCGGACTGAATCTGGCTGAACAGATCGTCTAAAGACATCTTCGCCTTGGTTTCCTCTAATAATCTTTCTTTGCCTTCTGAGATAAATGTCTCTGCAAAGCTCCTTGCCTCTTTTTCCGTATCAGTAGATACGAATACTTCTCCCGCATTCGGCACACCGCTTAAACCAAGGATTTCAACAGGCGTAGAAGGTTTTGCTTCCTTCACCCGTCTGCCTTTGTCATCGATCATAGCACGTACTTTTCCGTAACAGCTTCCGCAGGCAATCGGTTCTCCTACCTTTAGTGTACCCTTTTGCACCAAAATTGTTGCAACTGCGCCCCGGCCTTTGTCAAGCTGTGCCTCAATAACAAGTCCTCTTGCGTTTCGGTTCGGATTCGCCTTTAATTCACATACTTCTGCTGTCAAAAGAATCATTTCCAGAAGGTTTTCGATTCCTTCATGGGTATGGGCAGATACCGGACAGAAAATCGTGCTTCCGCCCCAGTCTTCTGGGATCAGTTCATATTCGGACAGCTCCTGTTTTACACGTTCGATATTGGCGCCCGGTTTGTCGATTTTATTAATCGCTACAATGATTTCGATTCCGGCAGCTTTTGCATGGTTGATCGCCTCTACGGTCTGTGGCATAACGCCGTCGTCTGCCGCTACCACAAGGATTGCAATATCGGTGGCATTTGCCCCACGCATACGCATAGCGGTAAAAGCCTCATGTCCCGGTGTATCCAAAAATGTAATTTTCTGATCATTAATAGAAACAACCGATGCTCCGATGTGCTGTGTAATTCCGCCTGCTTCCCGATCTGTTACTCTGGTGGAACGAATTGCATCCAGAAGAGAGGTTTTACCGTGGTCAACATGCCCCATAACACAGACTACAGGAGGTCTTGCCACCAGTGTGCTTTCTTCTTCCTCTTCTTCTTTTAACAGCTCTGCAATGACGTCGATTTTTTCTTCCGGCTCTGCAATACAGTTAAATTCCAATGCAATTTCTTCTGCCGTATCGTAATCCACTTCCTGATTGACGGTTACCATAGTACCCTTTAAGAAAAGTTTCTTTACGATCATCGCAGCCTGGACTTTCATCTTGTCTGCCAGTTCTTTGATGGTCAGTTTCTCCGGCAGAATGATACTCTTAATGACATCTTCTGCTTTTTCCTGTTTCGGCTGCTGCTGGGGTTTCTTCCTGCCGCCGTGTTTTTCCAGATTGATGTAACGTTCCTGTTTCCTGCCTAATTTATCGTGATCTTGTTTCCGGTTATTGTTATTCTTTCTGTTGTCGTTCCGCTCTCTTGTTTCCTTGCCTCTTAATTCTTCTGTGGCAACTGCTGTCTCTTTGTTGAATTTGCTGAGCTCTCTGTCTAATTTGCCTTTAAATTCTTTCGGGCGATTCGAATTGAAGCCGCGGCCGTTTCGATCACCTTGATTATGATTGGCATTTTGGCGGTTATTTTGATAATTCTTCTGGTTGTTTTTCTCATTTGGCCTGCCTCCCCGTTCTCCCTGGAAACGGTTATTTCCCTGGGAACGATTTTCGTTCCGGTTATTCGAAGAACGATCTGACTGGGAACGGTTTTCATTCCGGTTCCCCTGAAAACGATTGTTGTTCCGGTTTCCCTGGGAAGATCTGTTGTTCCTTGTAGAATTCGATGACTTCTCTGACGGCTGCGTCTTCTCCGGCATCTGAACTCTTCCCAATACTTTTATTCGATTCTCCACCGGCTGAATTTTTTGTACTGTCGATGCATTCTCTGTTGCCTGTGGTTTTTCTGCCGGTTGTACTTTCTCCGCTGCCGGTGCTTTTTCTGTTGGCTGAACCTTTTCTACTGACTTAATTTTTTCTACAGGCTGAACCTTTTCTGTGGGTTGAATTTTTTCTGTGGGTTGAGTTTTCTCCGGTGCCGGCTGTACATTTGGTACAGAGGTGGCTTTTACTGTTTCAGCAGCTTTCGGTTCCGGCTTCGTTACGTGCTTTTCCTGCGGTCTGACATGACCTGCTGCAGCCGGGCGTTCCTGCTGCGGGCGGTCTTTCGGGCGTCTTTGCGGTCTGGGCTGGCGTTTGATCCCCTGCTGGCTGTTCTGCGGATTAAATACAGCAGTGATGCTCTTCTTTTTCTTTGGTCTTTCCACAGGTTTTTCTACATGTTTTTCTTCCTTTTGTTTTTCTTCCTTTTGTTTTTCTTCTTTTGCTTTTGGTTCTGTCTCTGGTTTCGTAATCGTTTTCGTCTCCTTTTTCGCGTATTTACTCTTCACAAGTTCTATGGAAGAATCCTCCAGATTATTCATGTGACTTGTTACTTTTATATTATTCTCAGATAAAAAGCTTATGATTTCTTTCGATCCGATATTCAATTCTTTTGCAAGTTCATATACTTTGACTTTTGCCATATACTTACTCCTCCATTATTCAGTTGTTGTCTGTGCAAGCTTTTTTTGTACCGCTTTTGCAAGTCCTTCATCTGTAATTGCCAAAGATGCACGGAATTCTTTTCCAATGGCATGGCCGATGCTTTCTTTGTTTCCGTAAAAAACAATGGGAACTTTATGAAAATCACACATATTTTGAAATTTCTTCCTGGTGTTATTTGATGCATCTTCTGCAACAATTACAAGATAGGCCTTATAAGACTTTACTTCGTGTTCTGTCTGGTATTCACCGCTTGCAACTTTTCCTGCTTTAGCAGCGATTCCTATCATGGATAATACTTTATCTGTGTTCAAAATGTTCCATCTCCTTTTCAAAATCCGTATAGATTTCTTTTGGAATGGCAATTTTCAAGGAACGCTCTAAGCCTTTGCTCTTTATTGCCCGTTCAAGACACTCCCGTTTCGGGCAGATGTATGCTCCTCTGCCGTTTTTTTTGCCGGTAGCATCGATTAATATTTCCTCTTCTGATGTGCGGATAACACGGATCAGCTCCCG
>CAYQRG010000065.1:0-8659 GCA_964419645.1 uncultured Eubacterium sp. | reverse complement strand
CATATCCGGATTTGTAGCAAATTCCAGAGCTGTCTGAGTTGTAATGCAGTCATCCCGATACAAATTCAAAAGACTTGCATCCATGGAAACCATGTCGTCATTCACAGAAGAATACAACATACCTTCGATCTGAGGAATTTTGTGATCCCGGATCATATTGCGGATAGCGGGAGTCATAGTCATAATTTCAAATGCCGGAACCAGGCGTCCGTCTATAGAAGGAACTAACTGCTGGGAAACCACGGCCTGCAGCACCATAGAAAGCTGAACGGCAATCTGTTGCTGCTGGCTTGGCGGAAATACATCAATAATACGGTCAATGGTATTTGCAGCTCCAATGGTATGAAGGGTGGAAAATACCAGGTGGCCGGTTTCAGCGGCGGTCATAGCAACCTGAATTGTCTCATAGTCACGCATTTCACCAAGAAGAATCACATTCGGACTCTGGCGCAGCGCAGCACGAAGTGCTGTTACATAACTTTCGGTATCCACATTGATTTCACGCTGGCTTACAATGCTCTTGTTGTGGCGGTGAAGATATTCCAGAGGATCTTCTAACGTAATAATATGTTTGCTGTAATTTTTATTGATATAGTCAATCATGCAGGCCAGAGTAGTGGATTTTCCGCTGCCTGCAGCTCCGGTAATCAAAACCAGACCTTTTGGAAAATTCGCAAAATCAATGATTTTATCCGGAATGCCAAGCTGCGTGGGGTTCGGCAGTGTAAATGTAATAATTCGGATAACGACAGATAAGGTGCTTCTCTGTTTGTAAGCGCTGACACGGAAACGGGAAAGGCCGGGGATTGCAAAGGAAAAATCATCGTCACCGGAATCGTATAACAAATCCATAGGCCGATTGTCAGCCAGCTCGTATATTTGAGAAATTACAGAGTGGGTATCCTCCGGCAGCAGCTGTGCACTGTCCGTTCGTATGACAGAACCCTGTCTGCGCATGGAAATCGGAAGTCCTGCTACGATGAATACATCCGAAGCTCCTTCTATAACCGCAAGTTTTAATAAATCAATTACATTTAAGTTCATGAATGCAGCCTCCTTTATTTTATATACTATTGAATTAATTTCAGGGTATCCTCTCCCTCCCAGGTATCAGTACGAATCACTTGCCAGGAAAGGATTTTATAAAAAGTGTTTGTGCCGCTTTCGCTGACTTGCTGTGGGGACAGTATGTCTATAAAAACCGAAAGCGCTTGAGAATCGTTGATTTGTACCTGGAAAGATACATCCAGGGTTTCATCTGTCCAAATGGGTTTTAAGTCGGTGAAAAGCAGTTCTTCGTGAATCAGGCGGTAGTATTCTGACGGATCAGACGTCTGATCGTATGCATAGGAAAACGCATCGTCTGCAACAGCTCACACGTCGTCCGCTTTCTGAGAAGCCGTATAATATTCTGCTATCCGGGTGGCTGCTTTTTTTCCCATTTGGGCGTCACGGAGAGCCGAGGAAAGGGAGAGGGCGGAAAATGTAATCATACAGAGTACAATAAAAATCATCAGCAGTGTCACCGTTCCGATATTTGTAATAGGTAATTTCTTTTTTTTCATATGCAAATGCCTCACTCAACTATGGATCGCTGCGGTACGCTATTTGGAATATGCACCTTGAAATTCAGTGAATAGATCGAATCCTGGCTGTCTGTCTGAAACACGGTAAACTGGCAGCAAAAAAGATTATCACGCTCTGTCTGTACCGGTGCGGCTTCCATACAGTAAACACCGCTTTCCTTTTGGCAGTAATTCCAGTTTTCGTCGAAATAAATCTGTATTTTATCAGAGCCAATCACAGCATCCGGATATTCCTTTAAAAGACAATCCGGAAAAAACGTGTTTTCAGAATCCCAGATAGTCGGTTCTGCGGCATATTTTATCCATTCGGCAGCATTCTGGACCTGGTCTGCCGCCTGTGTCAGATTGGCCGTATCTTTGCTTGTTTGACGGGATTTGGCAAACATCTGTAAACATAGGGCACTGGCTATGGAAAAAAGTAAAATGGCAAGCATAATTTCCAGCAGAAATATGCCGGAGCGGTTGTGGGAACGGTTCATGGCATACTCCTTTCCGAAGCAATCAGTTCAGAGGTATTTCCGTTTTTGTCGGCAGAAGTAAACCGAAACAGATTTGAGCCGATTTCTTCTATGGTGAAATCATTGACTTCCATAATGGATCTGCCGTCCTTTAGCTGGGCAGAAACATCGCTGCGGATAAACAGTTCTTTTAACATCCCTTCTTGGGCATATATGTATGTAGTATAGGAAACGCCGTCAATACTGCTTTCTAGGGCAAGACAGTCCTGTTCTTCAATGGTGCGGATAAAAATGCTGCCGTTTTTGTCATTCTGACGGATTTTCTCATTTACATAAGCAAGGGAAGTGCGCGTCGTATAGTGGTTATCTGCCGTTTCTGTCTGGGAACGGTAAAGTTTGGCAGACAGCATTAAAACGGCAAGAGAAGATGTTGCAAATACAAAAAAAACTGCAATCGGAAAGATCAGGTCAATCATATGTCTGTTTGATGTAGCAAATTTCAACGAAAACCCTCCTTAGTGATCTTTTCTTCGGATAATTGTAATCTCCGGCATGATGTTTGCGCCCATAGGCAGGTAGTCAATAAAAAATTTCTCTTCATCATAAAAGAGCCCGTAATTTTCTTTCAGATAAAGAAGGCTTGACGGATAGCTGCCTTCCATTGCATAGCAGTATGTAACGTTGCGCATAACGGCCTGTTCTAATGTCAAAAGCTCCTCCTGGTCGCTTTTGGCAGAAACAGAAGAAATTCCGAAACAAAAGGCGCAGGCTATAGCAGCAAAGATGCAGACCGAAATCAAAAAATTTCTGCGGTTTTTCGGATTCTTTTTTTGAGAAAAGCGGTTTTTCATGAAATAGCCTCCTTACTTGCAAAAATCAGGTTAGCGAGGACATAATTCCCATAAGCGGCAGCATAACGGACAAAAGAATTGCTCCCACAATCAGGGAAAGAATAATGACTAAAGCTGGCTCCACTTTTGCAATCATTCCGGTGAACTGTTCGTCGATATCAGATTCGTACTGGCTGGCAATGGTATGCATTACTTCATCCAGTACTCCGGTACGGGAACCAATGATTGCCATTCTTGCATAAACATCGGTAAAAATCTTCTGTTCTAACAGCGCCGGGCAAAGTTCTTCCCCTTTGGCTACCAGACGGCAGCAGTGCTCTAACTTGTTCCGAAACGGTCCAGGTTCGATCAGATGCATGGTCTCTGTCAGACATTCCTCCGGAGTCAGGCCGCTGCTTAAGGTAAGGGCCATGCCGTTTGAGAAACGATAAGCGGAAATCTGATCGGAAAGCTCTCTTGTTTTTGCAAACCGATATAAAAACGAACGGGTAAGCTTCTGTCCTTTGGAAAATTTTGTAAGAAAGACAACAAATAATACCAGAAGGGCAAGAACACATACAAATACCGCAAAATGATTGTTTAAAAATTCACCTGTGTTTAAAAGCAGCCGGGAAAAACCGGTCATTTCACTTCCAAGCTGTTTAAATACCTGATAGAAAACAGGCATGACCTGTGTGATCAGAATCAGGATGACAAAAAACATCATAACAACCATAATCAGCGGATAAGTGATCGCGTGTTTGATCGTCTGGAGGAGATTGGCCTCTTTTTCATAATAATCTGCAAGAGAAGCCATAACTTCGTCCAGTTTTCCGGTTTGCTCACCGATTTTTACCATTTGCAGCAGGTAATCCGGAAAGACATTTGTGACTGCAAGGGATTCGTAAAGCACTCCGGTTTGAATCATTTTCTCATAAATCTGCGTAAGCAGTTCTTTTTCATTCAGCTCTTTTGCGTCCTCTAACATAATGCTGATTCCTTCCACAGAAGAAATGCCTGACTTTAAAATTAGGGCCATTTGCGAGCAAAAGGAGGCTGCCTCTGTATGGGACAGAGGAGTTAATTTTTTGCTGCTCATACAATCTCCTTTCCAAAGCTGCTGTTTCGCAGTTAGCAGCTATTTGCATATGAAATCTAATAAGAATATTTTACGATGTAGTTGGAACCGTCTCCGATATATTTTTTTACGGAACTGGCGCTGTTGCTGGCTGCCAGTGTGGGGTCCATAAGCGTCCAGGATTTTCCGTCAAACTGAATAATATTGTCTACCCACCCAGCTTCTTTGATGTAAGTGCTGATCCAGGCATGATAGGCTTCTCCGGAATAACCCACTTCCAGCTTGGTGGGAATTCCCTGGGAGCGCAGCATGGCGCTCATTAATGCAGCGTAATCAAAACAGATTCCCTTTTTGGACTGAAGCGTTTCGTCTACGATTGGAAGATAGCCGTAAGAGACGTTTTCGGCTTTTTCCTGATCGTAGGAAATTTCTTCGGTTACATAATGGTAAATCTGTTCAATCACTTCAAGGTCAGAATAAGAATTTTTTGCCAGCTCACTTCCTTTTGAAACCGTAAGGCTCGTTTCCGTAAAATTTACATATTGGTTCGGATAAAGAAACGGGCTGAATTCATCCTGGATCGATACCGAAAGGTCTGTGGAATAAGCGACGGCGTACATATCCTGGTCAGCGTGCTCTAGAATCTGCACCTGATAGCTGCCGCTTCCGCAGGAAAAAGGAAATGTTTCATATCCCCCTGACCCGGATAAAAGGTAAATATATTCCGCTTCGTTTGGACCTGTGATCCGAAGCTTGACTTTATCGTTGCTGCCAAGATAGCGGACCATAATATAACCGGCTTCTGTGTGGGAAGCATCTACAATGATGGTTTCATTTCCAAGGACATTATCTCCTGAAGCCACTGGCGTCAGTACCTTAGGGGTGTTGTCCCGGGGTGTGCCGGACTGAATGGGCGGCTGTTTTTCGCCCTTAAATTCTTTTGGAAGTTCTTTGCTGTCACCGGAACATCCGCAGAGCAGGATGCCGGTCAATAACAGAAAAAATAAGGCAAATGATAATTTTTTATGTATCATGACGTCATCCTCCTATTATAATTCTGCCGATTGGATGTGTCAGAAATACGGCAATTTTCTGAGAGTATAGCACAAAATAGAAAAAAGAGCAATTATGCTGTATAGAAAACAGCACGGATGGATATTATTCCATCAGCCGGCCATGTACCAGAAAACGGTAATTGCTGCCTCTTGGCGTACAAGTCATTAGAGTAACGGTGAGATCTGAGGCATCCGGCGTAACGCCAGTGTCATAAAAGCTTCGTCCTTTTACAGTTTCTATCCATTTCGCATATTCTTTGGGATCATCAAAACTATATGTAAAGGAATCTGAACCTAGTTTTGCCTGATAACAAGAATAAATTTCATATCTTCTCATTTCTGTCGGAGTATAAATCAAAAAAGTTTTATTTTCTAAGAAGAATTCTTCTTCTACATATTGATTCAGTTTCGCGAACATGGATTTGTTTTTCATGTTGTGTCCATAGATAAAAGCATTCATGCTGCTAAAATCAGGAGAGCCCTCTGTATCCATAAAAATGCAGCCTGAATTATTGTCTTCTTTATAAAATCCATGATGCAGATAAAAATCGTCATCCTCTCCCTGCACGATGGGATAGTTAATATCCATTGTTTCAAAATAAATCCAGCCAATGATATCCGGATTGATTTCTGCAAGGGAATCAAAATCAATGGGGGATACATAGGAAGATTCATTCGTTCCGGTTTGGGGTTGGTCAAGCTCTGCAAAGGATTCTAGATCGCGGTAAGCGGAATCTTCGTCATAATAGCGATAAAAAGTGGAGCCAAGCTTTGTGGCTGCAAATAAAAATACGGCAAGTGCGGCAAGAAATATCAGGATAAATACAGGGTTCTTTTTGCGTTTTTTCATGGAAACCTCCTAAATAAATATTCTGCTGGTTACAAAATGCTGTTATCTATAGATTACCGTTTTTTTCAGATGAATGCAATCTTCTTGCAAGTTTTTTTAATTATTGGTATGATAGAAGAAATATATACGCATTCTTGAGGCGTGAAAAGTAACAGTTTATTCGTAATTAGTGTGAAATGGAGATTCATATGAGAGAAATCTGGGAATATATTTCTGCAAGAGCAAATTACGCATTATCGAAAAAACAGGTGATATCGTTGATTATGCTGGTGCTGCTGATTTTTCATATCGGCCTGTTGGGTTTCTTTGCTTTTTTTGCCATAATCCCTATGGTGATTATGGATGTTATGAGTATTTTGTTGTATATCATCTGCTATATCCAAACGAAGAGGGGGAAAGGCCTGCTGCTGGCATTTAATCTCTGTTATATAGAGATTATGGTACATGCTGTGGTTTCCGTCCTTCTTCTGGGCGCAGACAGCGGCTTTACGTTATATATTATTGCCATGTTGCCATTGGGGTATTATGCCTCCTATAATTTTAAATCAGAGGAAAAAACAGTAAATCCTATGTTTTACGTTATTTTTTCTGTAGTGTCTTTCTTATTTGCCCGGATTGCCGGTAATTATATTGAACCGCTGTATTCCTACGGAAATGAAACGGTTGATCGTGTGATCTATATCGTGAATTATTTTATAGCTGTGTCCGCTATTGTGGTATTTTTCAGTACCCTGATCAATCAGATCCGTTATCTGGAAAATCTGCATAAAAGGCAGAATAAGAGATTGGAGCAGCTGTCCAAAACAGATACACTGACAGGTCTTGCCAACCGCAGGAGCATCCAGGAGCAGTATATGCAGGCAGAGGCCATAAATGAAGACTATGCCTTGATATTGGGTGATATTGATGATTTTAAGAGAGTCAACGACACCTATGGACACGATGTAGGAGATATGGTTTTAAAAGCAGTTGCAGAAGTTTTTAAAAATGCCGTGCGTGGAGAAGATACGGTCTGCCGTTGGGGCGGAGAAGAAATTTTGATTTTCCTGCCGGGCTGTCCTTTGAGCAATGCCCAGTATCGTGCCCAGGAGATTCTTCAAAATATCCGTGATATCAATTTTGAAACTCCAGACCATCCGGCATTTCATGTTACCATGACCTTAGGGGTAGCTGTTTCTACAGAAACGCAGGATTTTATGGATACGGTAAAAGTGGCGGACCGCAGGCTTTATTTTGGAAAGCGGAATGGGAAAAATCAGGTTGTATGGGATCAGGCGAAGTGAATATGTATACAGAAAGGCAATTAGTCAGGATTGCAAAACGGGAAAACAACAGTAAAAGAACGTATTTGGTAGTAAATAAAGATCAGGGAAAACACATTCCTGTTTCTCCAAGAAAGGCATTTGCCATGTTTGATGCACTGGCAGAAAAACTGCGGTCTGCATATGGGGAGGAATCTTTGCTTTTAATTGGGTTTGCGGAAACGGCGACGGCGATTGGCGCACGGCTTGCGGTACGTTTGCATACTGATTATATACAGACAACTAGGGAACAGATGGAAGGTGTTTCCTATTTGTTTTTTTCAGAAGCCCATAGCCATGCTACAGAGCAGAAGCTGGTCAGGGAAGATATAGAGGCAGCTCTGGAGAAGACAGACCGGATTGTATTTGTAGAGGATGAAGTCACAACAGGCAATACCATTTTAAATATCATTCATATTCTAGAAGAAACATATCAAAAGAAGAAGCATTTTTCAGTTGCATCACTGCTAAACGGTATGGATGAGACATCTTGGAGACGTTATGCAGAGAAACAGATTTCCCTTCATTATCTTGTAAAAACCAGCCATGAACCATATGTAAAAATAGCCGAAAGCTATCTTGGAAACGGAAACTATATAGAGTCTGATGCAACAGAGAGCGGGGCAATTTCCTCGATTTGTGTATCTTCTTACATGAATGCCAGAAGACATACCACCGGAGATTTGTATGAAAAGGCCTGCAGTCGCCTGTGGGATCAGATGAAAGAAGAGATTTCGTGGCAGGGCAGTGAGAAAATTTTGGTTCTTGGAACAGAGGAATGTATGTATCCGGCTCTATTTGTGGGAGAGCGCTTAGAGCAGTTGGGTAATATTGTCCGTTGTCATGCTACCACACGCAGTCCCATTGCAGTCAGCAGAGAAGAACAATATCCGTTGCATGAGCGGTATGAGCTGATCAGTCTCTATGAAGAGAGCCGCAGAACCTTTCTTTATGATCTGGAAAAGTATGACAGAGTCTGGATTGTTACAGACGCCCCAAATTTATGTGAAAAAGGCGTATATACGCTGATCAATGCCCTCAAAGCCTGCGGCAATGAGGAAATACGACTATTCAGGTGGTGGGAAATATGAGAAGCTCTTATAAAAAAGAAGACGTCTGCCTTTTGTTAAAAGACATTACGGGATTGGTGAAGCCCCTTTCCACAGAAGAAAGGGAAAAGCAAATTCAGTCAGGCAGGCATTATTCAGAAATGCTTCCGATTGAATATGTGCCAAGTCTTCAGTATATGGAAACATATGAAGAAGCATTGAAAAATTATGCTTCCCTCACTGCTACGGCAGTGGGAAGACTTGCCGATCAGATTATAGAGAAAAGAGGAGAAGATACAGTACTTGTTTCTCTGGCAAGGGCAGGTACGCCCATTGGAATTTTAATTCGGCGTTACATCAGAAAAAAATATAACATTTCTCTGCCTCACTATTCGATTTCTATTATCCGGGGAAAAGGAATTGACGACCTAGCCATGCAGTATCTGTTGAAC
>CAYQRG010000064.1:998-8732 GCA_964419645.1 uncultured Eubacterium sp. | reverse complement strand
CGACAAAATAACTTCATATTCCATATTCTTGTCTTATCTCCGTAAGAAATTCTTTCGCATTTTTGTACTCACCATTGGCAATCTGCTGTTCTGAAACTTTTATACTCCGCATGATATCTTCCTCACTCAATAAAGGAAAAGAGCATTCTATATCACGCTGGCGAAACAAACTTCTGACAAAATCCTGTATTTTTATTAAATCAGCTTCCGGCAATACCTCTAACATAGAGATCGTCTTTTCCAGAGTACTCATTCTAACCATCCTCCTTTAAATTAGAACAGGCATAATTATATCTAGTTTTATGATAACATTTTATGACAAAGATATAAACTGTTTTTTCAAAAATTCAAACTCAACCTATAATAGATGCCGTACTAGTTCTACGGTCTCCTCCTTTTTCAGCCATTAAGCAACTCTCCCAATATCTCCCTCACAACCCCGGGATCTGCCTGCCCTTTCATCGCCTTCATCGTCTGCCCCACCAAAAATCCAATCGCCCTATCCTTCCCATTCCGATAATCCGCAACCGATTTCTGATTTGCTGCAATTACCTCTTTTACCACAGCAGTCAGCGCATCTTTGTCACTTACCCTCTTAAGCCCCTTTTCTTCCACATATGCCTTTGGATCGATATCTTCCTCAAACATAATCTCAAAAACTTCTTTCGCCACAGATCCGTTGATCTTCCCGTCATCTACCAAATCAATCAGCATTGCCAGATGTTTCGGAGAAAACCGGATTTCCTCCGGAGACATTCCCTTTTCCCGTAAAAGCCGCATTGTCTCTCCCATGATCCAGTTAGAGGCCTTCTTCGGCTTTTTACAAATTTCTTCCGTGGCTTCAAAAAAATCAGCCATCTCCTTTGGCTCTGTCAGAACTTTGGCATCATACAAAGGCAGTTGAAACTGACTCTGGTAACGGGCTATTTTTTCTTCCCGAAGCTCCGGCTGCCTTTTTTTGATTTCTTCAATCCACTCGTCACTGATATGGACAGGCATCAGATCGGGATCGGGAAAATAGCGGTAATCTCTGGCGTCTTCTTTGGAACGCATACTGTAAGAAGTTCCCTTCTTATCATCCCATCGCCTTGTCTCCTGTTCAACGCATCCCACCGTTTCCAGCAGCTGAATCTGGCGTTTGGTTTCCTGTTCGATAGCTCTTGCAATTGCTTTAAAAGAATTCAGATTCTTCATTTCTGTCCGGGTGCCAAGTTCCTTTGCTCCTTTTTCCTGAACAGAAAGATTGACGTCTACACGCATGGAACCTTCCTGCAGTTTACAGTCTGAGGCTCCTAAATATTGGATGACGAGTCTCAGTTTATCCAGATATGCCGTTACTTCTTTTGCAGAACGCATATCCGGTTCTGATACAATTTCTATTAAGGGCACACCGGAACGATTATAATCAATGACGGAACAGCCTTCTTGTTCGTCATGGATCAGTTTTCCTGCATCCTCTTCCATATGGATTTCATGTATGCCTATGGATTTTCTGCCTCCCTCTTCCGTTTCAATCTCAATCTTGCCGTTTCGGCAGATTGGAAGATACAACTGGGAAATTTGATAATTCTGAGGATTATCCGGATAAAAATAATTTTTCCTGTCAAACCGGAAATCCTTTGTAATTTCACAGTCCAGCGCAAGCCCTACTGCTATGGCATATTCCACAACTTGTTTGTTTAAAACAGGCAATGCTCCCGGCATCCCTGTGCAGACCGGACAGGTATGGGAATTCGGCGCGCCGCCAAATGCGGTGGAACAGCCGCAGAATATCTTTGTCTTTGAAGCCAGTTCCACATGGACTTCCAATCCGATCACCGTTTCATATTGTATTGGCATTTCATCTGCCTCCTTCTCTGTAAATCATGTCCTTTTCATGCCATGCAGCAAGTATATCTTTTCATCTGAGCAATATCCTGTACATAGTTTATTTTAATCTGTAACTGTGATTGGACTCCTCTGATACGCTCTCGTCTGCTCAAACGCATATGCCATGCGAATAATATTTTTTTCTTTCATGCAATCTCCCAATAACTGCATGCCAATGGGAAGCCCTTCTTTTGTCATGCCGCAGGGCAGACAGATTCCCGGAATCCCGGCCAGATTTGCCGATATGGTATAAATGTCCCCCAGATACATCTGCAGAGGCTCTCCCAAGCTGCTTCCTGCCTTCGGCACTGTGAAAGGTGCTGCCGGACCTAAAAGCACGTCGTATTTGGCAAAAGCCCGGTCAAATTCCTGTTTGATCAATGCCCTGGTGCGGAGGGCTTTTAGATAATAAGCATCGTAATAGCCAGTGCTTAGGACAAAAGAACCCAGCAGAATCCTTCTTTTTACTTCTGTCCCAAATCCTTCTGAACGGCTTTTTTTGTACATATCATGAAGCCCCTTATAATCATCGGCGCGATAACCGTATTTTACCCCGTCAAAACGAGCCAGATTGGAACTTGCCTCTGCGCAGGCAATGATATAATAGGCAGGTACTGCATATTCTACCAAACCCAGACTGCATTCTTCTACAACAGCTCCTTTTTCTTTGAAAATCTCTGCTGCTTTTAAAATTGTCTCCCTTACTTCTTCATTTAATCCCTCTCCCATATACTCCTTTGGTATCCCGACTTTCATTCCTTTCACATCCTCTGTAAGAGCAGAGGTAAAATCCGTATCCTGCCGTTTTATGGACGTGGAATCCTTGGGATCATCAGAAGCAATGGTTTCTAAAATCAATGCGCAGTCGGTAACATCTTTTGCAATGGGACCAATCTGGTCCATAGAAGAAGCATAGGCCACCAGGCCATACCGGGATACCGTTCCATAGGTGGGTTTGATTCCCGTTACACCACAAAAGGAGCTGGGCTGCCGGATCGAACCTCCCGTATCGGAACCCAGAGCATACAAACACTCTTCTGCTGCTACAGCAGCGCAGGAACCGCCGGAAGAGCCGCCGGGCACACAGTCTTCGTTCCAGGGATTTTTTACGGCTCCATAATAGGAGGTTTCCGTGGTGCTTCCCATGGCAAACTCGTCCATATTGGTTTTGCCAAGAAGAATCGCTCCCGCTTTTTCCAGATTTGCAACTGCCGTTGCCGTATAAGAGGGGGTAAAATTAGAAAGCATTTTGGAACCGCAGGTGGTAAGCATCCCTTTTGTGCAGAGATTGTCTTTGACTGCCATGGGAACCCCTGCCAGGGGATGCTTTAATGTGCCGTTTTCTATGGATTTCTGTACTTCCTCCGCCCGTTTCATGGCATAGGCTTCATCTACAGTGATAAATCCATTGATTTTTTTATCTCTGGCACTGACAACCTCCAAAGCAGCTTTTGTCAGTTCCACTGCTGATATTTCCCTATTCTGTATCATCCTTCCGCATTCCGCTGCGGTCATCTGCATCAGGTTCATTCCGCTCCCTCCGATCCAATCGTTCTTGGTACGATGATCCCGTTTTCTGTACAGGAAGGTGCATTGGCCAAAGCCTCTTTGCTGCCGTCGCCATTTGCCACTGCATCCTCCCTGAAAACGCTATCTCTGTATAAAGCATGATACATCGGCTCTGCTGCCGATGTATCCAGTTCATTTAACTGATCCATATAGTCAAGCATCTGCCCCATATCCCTGGCTGCCTGCTTCTTTTCTTCCTCTGACAATTCCAGTTCTGCCAGAGCCGACGCATATGCGATCATCTTATCTGAAATTATATTTGCCATAGTTCCCGCCTTTCCGGATGCTCATCTTCATAATCAAACATACACCGCTCGTATGCATTGATCACATGGGTATCCTGATATTTGTCATATCGCTTGTGATTCCTTCCATAGGATAAATGTACATGGCCGTGAAGAAAATACTTCGGACGGTATTTCTCAATCAGTTTCAAAAACACCTGAAAGCCCTGGTGGGGCAGATCTCTTCCGTCATTGAGCTGATAAGCCGGCGCATGTGTCACCAGAATATCAAAGCCCCGTTTTTTCAGTAATTGAAACCGCAATTTTGCGGCTCTTTGCCTCATCTGCCATTCCGTATACTGATAAGGCCCTTTGCTGTAACGCATCGAACCGCCCAGCCCTAAAATCCGCACTCCTTTGTGCACATAAATCTTATCGTCAATGCAGATGCAGCCGTCCGGGGGAATTTTATCATATACTTTATCATGATTGCCATGGACATATAATACCGGCACAGAAGCCAAAGTTGCCAGGAAAGAAAGATAATTAGGGTCCAAATCCCCACAGGAAATGATCAGGTCTACCCCTTCCAGTTTGCTTTTATCAAAAAATTCCCACAGAGATTTTGATTCTTCATCTGCGATCGCCAGTATTTTCATCTGCCCTTTACTCCTTCTTCACACCCTGTTGTTTTACCACAGGCGCGGCCTGTTCTTTTAACTCTTCCTGCTTTGGAATGGAACCGATCACATTTTCTGCCAGCCAGTCCATTTTCATAATTTCCTCCGGTGAAAGGCTCTGATCCGGATCATCGATTACCGTGCCGGTCTGGGAATATAAAATACCGGAAAAAGGATTGAACACTTCTGAACAGATCGTGCCTTTTAAAAGGTCTACCAGACGTTTCGTTCCAATGGGCAGATATTTCGAGCAAATCACGTCAATGACGCCTTCCGACATTCCCCACCAGTAATTAATCGCTTTTGTGACAGAAGGATTGTCATCGTATTTCCAGGTTCCTTCCAGAATCGCCCAGATTAACTGTTCATAAAATTTTCCCCAATGCCACAAGGGCATAGCCAGATTTCTGGGTCTCCCGTCTCCCATATGATAAATGCCAAAGTAGCGGGATGCTTCCTCCGGAATCGCCATATCCCTTCCTGAAATACAGGAGGAGGCCATTTCTCTGATCTTTTCTTCGATTCCAATCTCTTTTTTGGCTGTCCATTCCAGATAAACCCTGGCTCTTGGATTGATCATCTTTGCCCCCAACGCAAATGCATTGATATTTGCAATGGAACCATAAATCGGATAGTCTGCGATATAAGTAAGGCGGTTATTCTCTGCCATTGCCCCGGCAATCGCGCCCATTAAAAATTTCGCCTCGTACATTCTGGAATAGTATGTACGGATATATCGATGGGATGTATTCAAAGAGCAGTTTAAAATCCGAATATCCGGATTGGCAATGGCTGCTTTCACACTCGCCTGGGCAAAAGGCGGCGTTGTGGTAAAAATCAGATTACATCCTTCCTCAATAGCTGCCTGCAACAGGCTGTCGATATTTTCCTGTGTGCCGTTTTCATAAACAACCGTCTGCACTTCTTCCGGAAATCTCTGCTCCAAATGCAGTCTTCCCAGCTCATGGGCATAAGTCCAGGCAGATGTTCCCGGTGTCTTTTCATAAATAAATGCAATTTTCAGTTTTTTGATTTTAATGTTATTTAAAATGCTAAGCAGCGGCTTTTTTTTCTGATTGGGCTTCATCTTCAGCTCTACTTCCACTTCCTGCTGCAAAAGCTGAAATTCTTCCCAGCTTTTTGCCACCAGAGCCTGCATATCTTTTGTCGTCTTACGGTCTATGTCATCGTAACCGTACAGCGTAATGAATGCCAAAAAGGCGTCTCCCGGCGTAATCTTTAATTTACTGCCGCCCTTTGCCTGATATTCGGCCATGAAACGTGTATAATTGGAGCTGAACTGCAAAAGCTCTTCCTCACTCCATGCCTCGCCTGCTTTTTTGCCAACTGCCTCCTGCAGCTTTTTAAAGCTTCCTTCTTTGGAAAACCAGATGTAATTAATCGGAGCCAGCTGATAAAAGTCCAGAAATTCATAATAAATTTTATTTTCTTTGTCTTCTGTTCGTTTTGGTATAATGCGCGTCACAATTCCCGGAATGGAAACTGAACCAAAATATTTCATAACGCTGACGCGTTTGTTGCCTTCCTCCACATAAAAACGGTTCATATATTCATAAGCTTTGATCGGCTCCCGAATTCCCTCTTCTACATGGCTGATGCTTAAATCGATCCATTTTTCAGAAAATTCCGTACCCTCTCTTAAAATCGGCATAAAATTACCGGCAAAGGAACTGCTTCTTCCCACTGTTTTCGTCCCTGCGATCTGGTCAATGGGAATCTGCACCAAACCAAGAGATGACTCAGAATAAGTACCTTTCTCCGGCATAATATCGTCTAAGACCTGCAGTGTCGGCTTCACGCCCCGAAGCATCCGTGCCTGATAATCCTTTTTGCCCAGTTTAAACGCTTTGCTGTAATCTTCTTTTCCCATTTTTCCTCCCATAACTAATTTCAAAATAAATATTGTTCCGATATATCGTAACTGAAAGAAACAGACTGTGTCAATTGTCAAACTGCACGGAAATCCCACCTCATAATCCGGTCATAATAAGTAATATTACAATTCAAATTTCTAATCTTCTTTGTCCGGCGCCTGTCCATCATGGGCAAGCCATTTACAATCCGTAATTTCCATATGGGTAAATACTGCCCGAAAAGAAGAATCCTCCGGACTGCAGGCATAAATGCCAAATGAAACAGTTTCATCGGCATGAAACATATGACAAATACGCATTTGATGAAAGTTCACGCCATCAGTTGAATGTTCAACACAAAAGTCATTTTCCCTGCGGCTGAGCCGATACCACATAGATTTCATCGATGCATCTATATCTGTTGATGCCCAATCTGAATATCCATGATTGGTTACCACAGAGCCTAAACGCTGAATTGTTTCATCTTCATACTCCACGGATGCTTTCAGCCAGTTCTCACTGTCTAAATATGCCACAATGCCGCATTGGTCAAAACGGTGTTTACTCTCAAACTCTGTTTTAACCACAAAGGAAAAGTATTTTTCATCGGTTTCCATCTGCAATACAGGGGCATTGTCATTGCGAAAATGGTAATATGTTCTTTGCCATAGATCCGTATGAGGTTGTGTTATGATTTCTATTTTATTTTCATTTATGATGTAGTTTTCTGGTTTTCTTGTCCATTTCAAAAGGTTTGTATTCCACTGCATATTCATATTTCTCCTTTTACAAATTATCGAGATTCAGTTTGTCAACTTCTTTACAAACTAGAATTCATCTCAACGAATGTTTGAAATAAGCCAACACGCTCAGTATTGTCTCTGTCAACAACACTAAAATTATATCATATGCCCAACTCAACCAAAAGCCAAACTTACATGAATCTACTGCCTATTCTATAAATAATCATTCCTCACTTATATCAAGACGCAAAAAAAGTACTTCCAGATGATAACCTCATCCATTAGTACTTCATCTTTACCTAACAGCATCATAATGAGACCACATGCGAACAACTTTTATTGTGCCTTCATATCCTATTCCATCAATCACAACCGGATCACTATACACCTGATAAACCAATCTATGCTGTATATTGATTCTTCTGGAATAATAGCCGTTTAAATTTCCAACTAATCACTCATAGGCGGGTGGATTTTGAAAAGGATTCTGTGATAAAATATCCAATAAACTTTTTGCTTTTGATTCAAGACCTACTCTTTTTAACATTTTTTTGTCTTTGTCGGCCTGCTTACTAAATCTGATTATATACATTTACCATTCCTCATTTGGATTATATACAGAACATTCTTCTAATTGCTCTTTTCCCGCTTCAATAATGCTTTCTGTCATACCTGGTATAGAATTCAAAAACAATGTTTCCTGAATGGCATTCCAATCATCTTCTGATATAAGAACACCATTTTTTCCATGATTATTTGTAATTGTAATTGGTTG
>CAYQRG010000064.1:0-988 GCA_964419645.1 uncultured Eubacterium sp. | reverse complement strand
ACTATTATTAACATCAGATAGTATTTGATAAATATTTTCCCTTGCTTTTGTCACACTAATTGCTGTCATGATATCATCTCCTTTCTACCACACTATAACGTACGTTTTTACAAACGTCAATATGAATTTCCAATGGATTTTCATCCCATCCAACAAACAACAGCCAGCAGACAAAAGTTCCAAACTCTCTGCCCGCCGGCCGTTCATTATAATGAAATAATATATAAACTTATGAATTACCCTAATCTTCTTTCACAAAATACATCTGGTATGCCTGATATTCACCAAGCTGCGCCGGAAGAGGAATCCCCATCTCCATTAGAGCGTCGGACGCATACACCTTTCCGCTTTTTTCTTCCCGGTACATGCAGCCCTTTTCCAGCCCCTTCAGGCGAACATAATTCACGATCATATTACCATGCACTTTCAACACAACCGCATTCAGCAATACTTCTTTCGCATCCTCCGAAACAAATGCCCAGGCTCCCACTTCCTCTTCAAAGGGATTTGTCAAACGGTAATACAAACCGTTCTGAATCAAAGGCGCATATCGTTTGTATTCCGCAATCTGCTCCTTTACTTCTCTTTTTTCCTCTTCGGAAAGCTGTTTTGGATCTAATTCATAGCCAAAGGTGCCTGCCATGGCAATCACGCCCCGTGTATGAAAGGGGGTAATGCGTCCAGTCTGGTGATTCGGCACCGCAGACACATGAGAGCCCACTGCCGATACGGGATATCCAAAGGAAGTTCCGTATTGAATGCTGATCCGATCCAACGCATCTGTATTGTCACTGCACCAAATCTGCGGAGAATAGTAAAGCATTCCGGCATCAAATCTGCCGCCGCCACCGCTGCATCCCTCTAATAAAATATTCGGATACCGCTGTATCAAACGTTCCAGGAAATCATAAAGCCCAAGCATATAATCATAATAAACTCTTCCCTGGTCTTTTGTCCCCTGTGAAAAACAATCGGAAAGACTGCGGTT
>CAYQRG010000063.1:0-9007 GCA_964419645.1 uncultured Eubacterium sp. | reverse complement strand
ATATTTTCAATAGAAGTATAGTGCATCCCTCCGCTTCTTCGTGTTTCCGGATTCAAAGTGCTTTCAAATACTGCACCAAAAATAGTCGGACTTATATCTGACCAATCGAAATCTGCACTTGCTTTATTTAACAGAATACCTTTGATTTCCTCTGTAAACATTGGTATCTCGATTGTTTCATCGGCAAATAACCCACCATTCACATATGGGAAAGCTGCAAGACGTGGATTTTCCTCTGCCAAGTATTTGTCTCTGTTTTCTACTTTTGTATCTAGTATTCTGAACAGTTCTATAAGCGCTTTTCTAAAACCACTTACAGGAATATCTCTCAGATAATCATGGAACATCATGTGTGAGCCAAAAATACCTGCATCCTCCGCATACAAACAGAATACAAGTCGTACACACAAAGCATTCAAGCTTTTAAAGGAATGTTCATTTGGTTCTTTATACTGTGCTATCAGCTTATCATAAAGTATGCCTACAATTTCTCCTGCTTTGACAGAGATTTCCATTTCATGCGAAAGTTCTTTTACCTCTTTCTTAAACATAAAATCAAACAAAGAAATTTTATTTCTTACTTCCTCCAACATAATAACTATTGCAGGCTCATTAGGCTTATTCATATCGTGAATTTCAAATGATTTAAAATTACAAACTACAATCCATAATGGAGTTTCATTTGGTATCATCCACTGCGCATAGTTACGCCCCTGCTCAAATGGTGTTCGCATAGAACCGTCTGACTGCTGCATCTTTTTGTCCAAGTCCTTGTCTATGCTTTTCTGTTCTATCAAAACCCTTGTTTCAGGTATGTATACATCTATATATTTTGTCTGCCCATCTACGACAACACGTTTTTCAAAAATAATCTTTTGCAAAACATCTTCAATTCCCAGCACATTTGTAAAAAAATCTATCCAAAAACGCTGACTGTCGCTTTTTTCATCGCCGATGCCACGCCAGTTATTGTAAAATTTTGTAGCAGCATTTCTTTTTTCTGTATCCGTCATATCATACCTCTTGTTTTTATTAATTTGGCAACCAGAAATAACCAAAAAAGATTAATACTGATATTCTATCATAAAAATTGATGTAATAGTGTAAAAAACAATTTTTTTATTTTATAAACGCAGATAATTTTCTGTAATTCATGGCTATAATATTATTTCCATTCTCCTACTTGATATCAATTTATTCCCAACTTTATTCCCAACCTTTTTGACTGTAATACATAGGGATTAAAGTTGGGATAAAAATTTACATTATCTTACGCATTTTATCCTGCAATACTCTAACTATCTCTTCCCCAGATGTATCCTGTTTCATCATTAATCCCACTGAAAATTATCCCTGCCTGCCCCGATCTCAAAATGATATTTTACAATTCCCAAATCTATTTTCGTATAAAATCCCTTCCCGGCTTTAGCAGATACCTGTGTTCCTTTTAATGTAAACAAAAACTTCTGCTGATTCAACGCAGTAGGCGCAAGCAAAGCTGCCTCAATCCCCCGCACAAACCACTCCGGCGTCTGTCCTTCTGACTTCGCAACATCTTTGATTTCTTTCGATTTATGCAAAACACCCTGCGTTTCGCCATAACCAATCGCAATGACAATATATAATTTTTCCCCCTGCGCAATTTCAAAAGCCGTTTTTATCTTGCTGTAAGTCGAAGCAACCCAGCAGGTGTTCAATCCAAGCTGTTGGGCAAAAAGCACAAGCCACTCTCCATAATAACCGCAAGCTTCCTCCTGTCCGCCCTTTTTTCCAATCATGGCGATATAATTTGTCACTCCCCGAAATTTTCCATAGTGCGCCATAAAACTGTCAAAGGCTCTCGGTTCATTTGTTACGAGCTGGATATGCAGACCGCTTTCTTCATTGCATTTTTTAATTTCCTCCTGCAATGCTTTGACTGTTTCTGCCTCCAGAGGTTTATTTTTGTATTGGCGGACACTATGGCGCGCCTTCATTGCTTCTGTTACATCCATTTCAAAATCCTCCTAATAATTATTCAGCCCAGGACTTTACGATTCACTGCAAAGTCCATAGGAACCCTCGTTACTGTTCACACAGGTCTGCGCATTTACTGCGCTGACCGTAAGAATATGATTCAGGTGTGCAAAAATCCCATTGCCAAAGGCAATTTTCAATGGATTTTTGCAAGTTACTGGTCACGGAGTGAACAGTAACGAACCCACTTAGTTTATCATAAGTCTATGATATTTTCTATTGACATTTCGGACTACAAGCTGTAAACTCCATATATGGTTTACACATTGTAGTCCACTATAAAAACAAAAAGGAGCATTCCAATGGCAGAATACAGATTAGGCGACGCAGAAATGCAGTTTGCAGAAATAATATGGGAAAGAGAGCCCATTTCCTCCGGAGAATTAGTAAAGCTATGCGCAGAGAAACTAAACTGGAAAAAGTCCACAACCCACACCGTTTTGCGGCGGATCTGTGAAAAAGGTCTATTCCAAAACCAAAACGGACTGGTACAGTCACTGGTTGGCAAAGAAGATTTTTTTGCCGGGCAAAGTGAAAAATTCGTAGAAGAAACTTTTAACGGATCACTGCCCCGGTTTCTGGCAGCATTTACTTCGCGAAAAAAGATTTCAGAAAAAGAAATTCAAGAAATCCAGAAAATTATTCGGGAAAATCAAAACAAATGATAGGGAGGGCGTAATATGGAACATTTGTATCACATTTTTTCTAAAATACTCAATATGAGCATTACGGCAGGCATAGTGATCTGTATGGTTCTTCTTATGCGTATTTTGCTGCGCCGGGCTCCCAAAATTTTCAGTTATCTTTTATGGAGCGTCGTGCTGTTTCGCCTGCTGTGTCCCATAGCCCTCTCCTCGTCTTTTTCGGCGCTTCGCATCTGGGAAACCCCTGCAGCAGAAACAGAAACAACGTCCTTTCTTTCACAAACCGTACCAAACGACACCGTCATTCTGCCGGTGCCGGATAATTTTGCCAATGATGTGCCTCCTGATGCGTCCCCTGCGCAAACACAGTCGGAATTATCAAAAACTGCTGTAACAGACTCCAAGGCGACGATCTTAAAAAAACTGATTTTCTTAATTTTCAGTTATATCTGGCTGTTTGGAATCGTCTTAATGACAGGCTATGGAGTCATCAGCACCCTTCTTTTGAAAAAAAGACTTGCCGGTTCCTATTATATAGAAGAAAACATTTACATCACAGATTCCGTGGATACGCCTTTTACTATGGGCTTCCTGTCACCGAAAATCTATCTTCCGGAATTTTTATCCGACAGGGAAAAGGAGTTTATCATCCTGCATGAGCAGACGCATATCCGCAGAGGTGACCATATCATAAAACTTCTCGCCTTTTTTGCCCTAACGATCCACTGGTTTAATCCGCTGGTTTGGATTGCTGTTATTACTGCGGAAAAAGATATGGAAATGTCCTGTGACGAAACGGTAATGAAAAAAATGAATGAAGATATCCGCACGGAATATTCCACTTCCCTCTTATGCCTTGCTACAGGAAAAAGAATCATTCGGGGGACGCCCTTAGCCTTCGGGGAAGGAAATACAAAAAGCAGGATCAAAAATATTATGCGCTATAAAAAACCTGCCGCGATCATCGTCTGTATCGCCGCTGTTTTGGTAGGTGTCTGCATCATCGGTTTTGGAACCAATCCAAAACAAACGGAAGAAAACAGCAATACGTCGGAATCCGATACGGAAACCGAAACTCTTTCGGAAATTTCTACATCAGAAGCTTCTGCATCGGAAACTTTTACACCAGAAACTTTTGCAGATAACTGGGGCAGAGCATTTTGCGAACGAAACGGTGAAAAAATTGCTGCCATGAGCACAGCGGAAACGAAAGAAAACCTAAAGGAACATGCATTTTTCGAAGAGGTAAACGGCAGTTACCAATTGGGCGTTTCAAGCCCCTGGCCATGGAATGGAGATACCGATTACCGGATTGTAGATATCTCTGACACACATGTGGAAATTTTATACTATGCGCGGACATCCGATCCCCATGTTACGGTCTGGAGAGAATCCTTGGAGCTGATACAGGAAAATGATGTTTTCCTGGCAGCGTCAGAACAGTTGGAAATCTTTGATGCTATTCGCTCTGAAGAAGAATTTGGGCGCGCCTATCCCAACGGAATTTCCAATACGCCTATGGATTATCTATGGGATGATACAGCGGAAAGTCTGAACCAGAATACGCTGCTCTCCAGCTCCTGGATTTACAAAACATTGGCAGATCCGGCAAAAGCAGCCATTTATCTTTTAAATCTTTCCGAAAAGACAAAAGCAACTGTTATAGATTCTTCCGACTCCATATCGGAAGAAAATCTGGTATCTTTTGCAACTGTAAATCTGGAGTTTCCGGACGGCTCCCAGACAACAATCCGGATGATCCAGCCCTTTAACGAAAATTTTGACGGCAGGGGAATCTGGATTCCCCAGGATGATACCAAAGACTTTTATTCTAAAAAAACTCTTCCGGAAAATAATCTTTATTCCGGTTATTCTTACCTGGGAACTTACGGTGACACGGGAAATCCGCTATATGATGAATATCGAAACTCAAGAAAAGAACGTGTGATCTATTCTGTGACAGCAGATGTTACCCATGACGGAATAGAAGACAGAATTGATTCCATTATCTCTGATGAAGACATCTCCGGCTCCCCTTTTGAGATTATGAGCGGAATCGGCACCGCTTACATCAAAGTGTATCCGGGAAAAGAAGACGGCAGTTTTTCGGATACAGCAGTTTTTGTCAGCCTGGAAATTGCAGATACCCATGTGGGGAACGGACAGATCGGACTTGTAAAAAAAGACGGACTTTCTTACCTGCTGATCAGCAACATGTATGAAATACAGGGATCTGCTGATTACAGCTTTGTTATCTTTTACATTGATACCAAACGAAAAGCAGCCGCTTGTATTGACGAAGATTCCATAGGATTTTCAATAAGCGAAGAACAAACTGATTCGCCTCTTCCCACAGAATCCTCCAAGCGAGAAGATGTAATCCCGGCATTTCGGGAACATTTACAGCCCTGGCTGACAGATGCAATCCTTTTTGTTTCCTGCGATGTTTCGGATATTCCGGAAAGCATCCATCTCTCTCTGCCAAATGAGGAATACCGGGCTTTGGATTATTATGAAAGGGTGTGGAAAAATCGTCCTCTTGCGGAAGAATAATCCTCAAATACCTGGCGGGTGTATGCAATATCCGCATCTGTATGTGCATCTGATACAAACATAGCCTCAAACTGGGACGGCGCCGTATAAATTCCATGATCCAAAAGATAGCCGAACCAGTCTGCATATTTTTCTGTGTCGGAAGAAAGCGCGCTTTCGTAGTCCGATACTTCTTCGGAAGTGAAAAAGACAGAAAGCAAAGAGCCGATCCGGTTGACACATACAGATGCCCCTGCCGCAGCTTTTACTGCCTGCTCAAGTTTTTCTGCTTTTACAGAAAGCCTTTTATAAATATCCGGATCTTCTTTTAAAATCCGCAGCGTTTCAATTCCCGCCGTTGTGGCAATGGGATTTCCGGAAAGGGTTCCTGCCTGATAAACAGGTCCCGCCGGAGATACCATTTCCATAATCTCTCTTTTTCCTCCATAGGCTCCGATTGGCATTCCGCCGCCTACGATTTTGCCAAGCGTAGTCAGATCCGGTGTCACATGAAAATATTCCTGGGCGCCGCCAAGAGCCAGACGAAATCCGGTGATCACTTCATCAAAAATCAACAATGCTCCATACTGTTTCGTAATCTCCCTTAAAAATTCCAGAAAACCCGGTTTTGGCAGAACCACGCCCATATTTGCCGCTACCGGTTCTACGATTACCGCAGCAATCTGATCCTGATTTTCCCGAAACAATTTTTCTACAGAAGATTTGTCATTGTACAACGCCACCAGCGTATGCTTTGTATAATCCAAAGGCACGCCTGCGCTATCCGGAACGGAGGTTGTCAATGCTCCAGAGCCTGCTTTTACTAAAAGCCCGTCGGAATGCCCGTGATAGCATCCTTTGAATTTGATGATCTTGTCCCGTCTTGTATAGCCTCTGGCAGTGCGGATCGCACTCATTACAGCCTCTGTGCCGGAGCTGACCAGACGGTTGACCTCCATGGAGGGAACAAGCTCTGCAATTAATTCTGCCAACACAACTTCATTTTCTGTAGGCGCGCCAAAAGTCAGCCCCCTCTCACAGGCCTGCTGCACTTTCTCAATTACGCGTCTGGGGGCATGTCCCAAAATGCCAGGTCCCCAGGAACAGACGTAATCAATCATTTCATTTCCGTCTGCGTCCACAATTTTGCTGCCTCTGGCAGAGGAAATAAACCGGGGTGTCCTGCCTACGCTTTTAAATGCCCGGACCGGACTGTTGACACCTCCCGGAATATGGCGTTTTGCCGCTTCAAATAATTCTTTTGATCTTGTATCCATAAAAAACCTCTCTATACATTTTGATGCGCCGCAATGATCTCTTCGATTGTCTCTTTAGAAGGAACCTTATCTTCCAAAAGCGCCATTTGCAAAAGCGCTCTGTAAATCTCTTTTCTTTCCTCTTCTGTTTTGATATACTGCTGCATTTCTTTCCGAAGCTTTCCAAGACATGCCGCAGTCTCACCAAGCAATGGTGTCATGGCAGGCAATATCTGCTCCTTTAAATACTGGGCAATGACAGGGCTTTGTCCGCCGCTACAAAATGCGGCAACCACTTCCCCTTCTTTTACATATGCCGGAAAGATAAACGTACAGTCCTCTATTTGGTCTACGGCATTCACCGGTATGCTTTTCTCTCTGCAGGCCCGGCTGATCCTGTGATTTCGCTCTTTATCGTTTGTCGCTGCAACGACAATCTCCTGCCCCTCTAAATCTTCCCATTCAAATTCTTTTCTGCAACAGGAAATTCCTTCTATTTCATAAATTTCCTGTGAGATCACAGGGGAAACCACAAGCACATCTGCCCCAAAATTTTTTAAAACTTTTATTTTGTGCAGGGCAATCCTGCCGCCGCCTACAATAAGGCAACGTCTGCCCTCTAAATCAATAAACATTGGAAAATAAGACATCCCTCTGCTCCTTATACTGTCCCGGAAAAGTTTTTAAGTTCCTGAAACAGCTCCATATCATCTGCTGTTAATTTCAGGTTAGACGCAATCGTATCTCCGTTTGGCTGCGTAATCTGTATCTCAATGATCGTGCCTTCGCCAATAGACGACTGTGCCGCCGCCTGTAAAAACTTGGGAAACTTAGGATGGTTTGCTGTGAATCTGTCCCAAAGGGCTTTCATCTGAAAAAATTTTGCCGGATTTATCATTTTGTCTGTACTCCTTTTTCTTTTTATCATTGATTATAATATAAAGTAAAACAAAAATCTTCGCAAGCTCCCTCTTTACCAGAAAAAATTTTGTGCTATAATCATTGATTGGAAATTTAAAGCGAGGGGAAAAATATGGAAGCATATAGTGTATTTAAAGATTTGGCTATTATTATTGTTTTTGCAAAATTATTTGGAATACTGGCAAGAAAATGTAAAGCGCCGCAGGTTGTCGGAGAAATCATTGCAGGACTTTTGATTGGTCCTAGCATACTGGGATTGGTACAGCAGTCCGACTTTCTGGTAGAAATGGCAGAAGTAGGCGTGGTACTGCTGATGTTTTCCGCAGGTCTTGAAACAGATTTAAAAGAACTGATGAAAACAGGCCCCATTGCTCTTTTGATTGCCTGCGTGGGCGTTTTCGTTCCGTTGGTCGGCGGCACGCTGCTGTATATGGGCTTTTATGGAACAGCTCCCTGGGGATCTGAAAAATTTTATCTGGCTGTTTTCATAGGCGTGATCATGACTGCCACCAGCGTCAGCATCACCGTTCAGTCTTTAAAGGAAATGGGAAAATTAAAAGGCAAAGTCGGTACTACGATTTTAAGCGCAGCCATTATTGATGATGTGATCGGAATTATTGTCCTTACCTTTGTGATTGGTTTTAAAAATCCAAATTCCAATCCCTCAAGCGTTGTGTTCTCCACGCTGCTTTTTTTCCTTTTTGCCTTTGCAGCTGGCATGATTGTTTACCGTATTTTCAAAAAACTGGATGAAAGGTATCCCCATACCCAAAGAATCCCGATTTTAAGCCTTGCCCTGTGCTTCTTCTTTGCTTATGCGGCAGAGCGTTATTTTGGGATTGCGGATATTACGGGAGCTTATGTGGCAGGTGTTATACTCTGCTCCATTCAGGATTCTTCTTACATAGATCAGAAAATGGAAATCAGTTCCTATATGATTTTCGGACCTGTATTTTTTGCAAGCATCGGATTTAAAACGAGCGTTGATCATCTAACGGGCAGCATCCTTTTATTTTCCGTTGGCTTTGTCATCGTTGCGCTTGTCACTAAAATTATTGGATGCGGCCTTATGGCGAAGATTTGTAAATTTTCGTTTTTGGACAGCTTGAAAATCGGTGTGGGTATGATGACCAGAGGGGAAGTCGCTTTGATTGTGGCACAGAAAGGGTTGTCTGTGGGGCTTTTGACTTCGGAATATTTTACTGCGGTGATTCTTTTGATTATTGTTTCAAGCGTTTCTACTCCGATTTTGCTGAAGTTGTTGTACGCGAAGGATGAGGGTGGGGAGATTGTAGCGTGAGTTATAAAAATACCTTTTGCATGTGTAAAGGGTTTACATATTTTGCAACAGATGACATTGCGTTCGCTAAATTTTCTCCTTGTTTCAAGAATAAAAAATCCGTTTTTTTACTCAATTTGAAAATGGATATGGAGCAGGAACAACAGAATTGTATGTACTTCGGAGATATACAAACGATATACTAGGAACATATATTCCAATCCCTCCGGTATTGATGCAACACAAAATCATAGATAAAGTTGATATGATAATAAATAATTTACATTCTTCATGCATGTTGTATCTCTCGATGTTCCATGTAGCAACTTTCATAGCATCCCTACCCTTGCAGTTTCATA
>CAYQRG010000062.1:0-9144 GCA_964419645.1 uncultured Eubacterium sp. | reverse complement strand
TTCCAGTCCTTCGTTGGTGCCGTCATTGACATTGACAAATGCCGGCTTTGCCACCTTTGGATCTAAGGTATCTGTATCTACCACATAACCGTGGTTCTGGGAAGAAATATAAACACGTCCTGTTTTTAAATCTTTCACCGGATGATTGCCACCCCGGTGCCCGTATTTCATTTTGTGGGTTTTTGCCCCGGTGGCAAGGGCCATTAACTGATGCCCCAGACAGATTGCAAAAATCGGTACATCGGATGCATAAAGCTTTTTTAATTCTCCAATGATTTCTGCGCATTCTTCCGGATCTCCCGGTCCGTTGCTTAACATAATGCCGTCCGGCTTTGTTTCCAGTATCTCTTCTGCCGTTGTATGAGCCGGATAAATCGTCACCTGGCAGCCCCGTTTATGTAGAGACTCTGCAATATTATTCTTAGCGCCAAAATCCATAAGCGCCACTTTTTTTCCTTTTCCTTCCAAAATGCGCCTTTCCCTGCAGGTCACCCGATCCACTACATTGCCTGTGGTATAAGCCTTTAACTTCGGAAGGATTTCTTCTATCTGATAATTCTTATCTGTTGTAATCATACCGTTCATGGTGCCCTTATCCCGCAGTATCCTGGTCAATGCACGGGTATCTATGCCTGCAATACCGGGAATATCATGTTTTAACAAAAAATCCTGAATCGTTCCCTGGCATCTGAAATTGCTGGGCACTCTGGATAATTCCCTCACGATATATCCATCCGGCCACGGCTGTTTCGACTCCATATCCGGCGTAATCCCGTAATTTCCAATCAGCGGATACGTCATCACAACTGCCTGTCCTGCATAGGAAGGATCTGTCAGCACTTCCAGATATCCGGTCATAGATGTGTTAAATACGATTTCACTGATAACTTCTCTGGAAGAACCAATACTGGTTCCGTCAAATACAGTTCCGTCTTCAAGAATTAAAAATGCTTTCATATTCACCTTGTCCTCTCTTTTGCATATGCTGCCGTATCCTGTTGAATCGAAAAAAGTTTATCATATTTATAAACTTTCTTCAACTGTTTCCGGCAAATCTGTATACTCTATGCACTAATCATGTATATTTATGCATAACCTATAAAATCTTCACCGACAGCTTTTCCAAATATACGGCAAAATCCCCGAAATGTCTCCACTTCGAGGATTTTTATGCATTTTCATATTATTTCATTTTCGCTTTTTTACTTACACCTGCTTTTTTCAGCTTATTAAACATAGCCTTGCGCTGTTTCTCTTTCAGGCCTTTCGGCATTTTTACAGTTACTTTTGATGCTGCTGTCTTTTTAAATGCTGTCTTCTGAACTTTTTTCAGATTCTTACAATTCAGGATTAATTTCTTTAATTTCTTACAATTATAGAAGGCTTTCTTTTCAATACTCTTTACGTCTGCTCCGATTGTAACAGAAGTAAGTTTTCTGCACCCGGAAAAGGCTTCTTTGCCGATACTTGTTACATTAGAACCAATAACCACTTTCTTTACGGTTTTTGAATTCAAAAATGCTTTCTCACCGACTGCTGTAACTGTCAGATTCACATCTTTTATTGTAACATTTGAAAGAATGGTGATCGTTGCGCTCGTTCCGCCTGCCACTTCCGCTGTCCTTCCTGCTGCATTCGTCACCTTGTAAATGACACCGTTTACAGTTACCGTATCGCCGACTTTTAACTCTTCTTTCTTCGTGGCTGCTTTCAATCCGCTGTAAGCCGTCTGCAGATCTGTTAAAAGCTGTCCCAGTGTATCGGCATCTGCATCTGCCGGAGCATTTAATGCCTTATCGTATGCAGCCGAAAATACCTTAAAGCTTTCCGGTGTATACTTGCTTTCTCCTGTTTCTCTTTCCGTTTTCCAAGCATTGATACCTGCCTGCAGTTGCTCTTCCACTTTAGATTTCAATGCTTGAAGTGCCGCTTTCAGTGCTGCGGTTCCACTAATAATCTCGCTCCGCTGTGCATCAAAATTTTCTACAGCAGCCTTTTGCTTTTCAAAAATAGTTTTTAAATCTTCAATCTCATCCTCCTTATAATATCCGACCATATTCTCCAATATTTCTGCCACTTTATCATACTGCTCCTTTAACGGCAGATAGTCAGAAGCATAAATTACGGATGTCTTCTTATGCATCGAATCTCTTTTGCAGACAGCAACCGTCTCACCGTCTTCTGTTTTCGTAACTTGTTTGGTAATCTGCGGTTCGCCCCAGTCATGGCTGCCAATTGCCGCAATGCTTGTTCCTTCTTGTATTAACTGACCACAGTTTGGATTCGCGCAGTAGGTGTCTCCCGTATAGCCCTCTTCCATACAACTTGCCGGAATTTCACCTCTTTTTTCTGTCGTGCTATGATTGCAGGCTTCCGTAACTTTAAAGTAATAAATTTTTCCGTCAACATTAATGCCTATTTCCCCAAATTTCTTCGGTGTAATTTGAAGTGTATAAACGGATGTTTTTTTCACCAGCTTTGTCTGATTTGCCGTACCATTCTTTGGATACAGTACAATAACGGAACCGTCTGACCATATATAACCAATCAGATATTTTTTGCCACCTTTTACTTCTGACGCGCGAGCATATCCCGGAATAATATCATCTTCCGAAACACTAGCTTTCTTCTCAAACAGAACCAATTCCTGGCTGCCGTTTGTCATGTTATCATTATATCCTCCGTTGTTTCCGTTAAAATCCATATTATTATAATAAAACATGAGATATCTTTCGCCATTCTCCCGACAGATACGGACTTCCTGATTCTGCGTAAAAGTAACCATCATATTTGCTTCTGCACTTTGGAAATAAGAAGCTGCATTACCGTTCGCAAGGTACTGATTGGTTGTCTCATTATAGATTTTCCAATTGCTGCCTGACTTTGTAAATGTAAATTCTGCATCTGCAATACTGATTTCCTTATTTGCTTCACCCGAAAAACTGCTCAAAGAATTATTTGTATTGGATTGATGATCGCAAAGCATTCCCACATCTTCCCCGGAAGCCGTAATGCTGATTGGTTCGTTTTCATCTACTTCAGGAAGGTTTTCTACATTCTCTATCTGATATGTGCCATTCTCTTTGTCTAGATAGATGGTATTGTTGCTTACTTTGATTTTGTAGGTAACATTATCAATCACAGTCTCCGTATACCCGATTTCCTTTCCGAGTATTGTGACTATCTTGTTCTCTCCGTCATTTTCTGTCTTTACTTCTGCAATCTTTGCATCTGCCTGTTTGGTAATAGAACATGCCCCTTCTCCTGCATACGTTCTGGTATAGGTCTCTCCTTTTCCAATTTCTACATTGACAGGAACTGACTCGACCGTTGCATGCGGAGCAATATCCAGCACGGAAAATTTACTGAAATAGATAGAATCCGTAGGCCATTTATTCGGCTCCCACAAAAGGGCTATCGTACCATCCTGCATCTCAGTAATACAACTGTATACATAGCCGTCTTTGGCTCCCGGTATTTCAAAGGTATCTAAAAGTGATACCGTATTGTCTTCTTCCACCAGTAAAGCAAAAATCTTTCCGTTTGCCCTGCTGGTTCCGGTTGGTGTTGTAACTAAAAGCATCTGTTTGCCGTTTACCGGTTGAGAATAACTGATTGCGGATAAATTACAACCGTTCCATGTATTTAAACTGGGAATACCCGTTCTCACTGAAGGTAAAACTTCATACTTCCCTTCAGAATTTTTCACTGCATCCGCATAGCAGAGCTGTCCCTGGGCATTACGGAGAAACATGCGTAGTGTGCCGTCCCAGAGTTCCACAATTTCATTTTCAGAAGTCCAGAAACCGCCATCCTCCGTACGCTGCACATCTTCCGTACGCTGCCAGTTCTCTCCATTATCTGTAGAATATACAAAGCTGGCATTTTCCTCATCTCCGCCATGATCATAAAATCCAATTACAATATCCCCTTTGGAGGTGGAAATTCCCTGTCCCGGAGATACCAAAAGCGCATGCTCGCCTTCACGCTTAATCTGATCAGTAAGATCTCTTGGATGTTCCCAAGTCTTGCCGCCATCTTTGGATGTAATTACCCAGAGATAATCGATGCTGTATACATGGAACATGGAATCTTTATAAAAACAATTCTGCTGAATTTCCTGTTTTGCACCGTTTACCTGATGCGAACGCTCTAAATCATTTACAAATTCTCCATTCTCTTTCACAGAATAAAGATTATACCATTCATCCACGCCATATCCTGTTGAACTGCCGTCTATTCTATTCCGAATCTCTGCATGGAAGTTTTCATCCAATTCGCTAATATAATATGGATATGTCGTAAGGTTGTCATCCAGCGGCCTTGTATTAAAGCTTACCTCAAAATCATCCGCCAGTGCAAGAAACCGGCCTTCATCCACGCCATTGTCTACCTCTACATAGCCTGTTCCCTCCGGAATATCCTTATACGCCGTTGTACTTCCGGTCGGATTTACATCTGCAATAAAATAAATCGTGCCATCCGGCCCCTCTACAACACCCGGATCAATAATTGTTGTCGCGGCCTCTCCTGCATAAGCATCACTGTCCGGAAAATACAATGGAAAGCTGTACTGCCAGGTCTTTCCACCATCTTTTGAAATAGACGCTATGGAATCGAGTCCACCGCCGTCGCCATTCGTCTCCCATCTTGCATCTGCCGCAGCAAGCAGTGTACCATCCTGCAGTGTAATCAAAATCGGTATACGAAATCTCTGACTTCCTGCCGTATATCGATAAAACGGCTCATCATAAGTCGTCCATTCGTCTCTTATTGACATGCTTCCTGCATGGTCCATAAAAGGCTTCGCACTTGCTTCCTCCGAAAGGTTTGCTCCAGAAACCGGAGCTGTAGGAAGCATACACGCGGCCATGGCAACCGACAATCCCAGCGCTATCCCCCGTTTCATCTTTTTTCCCATCATTTTATCATTCTCCTTTTCCTTAGATAATTCTATTATAAAGAACATCTGTCAGACTTTCAATTATTTTAAGTATATTACAACTATTTCTTATGTGGACGTGTGTATAAAAACAGGTGCCTGGAGGACTCCCTCCGGACACCTGTTACATCGTACTTTTATCTTGGAAATCTTTTATGCAAAAATCTCTTTTACTTTTTCTGTCAGTGCCTCTGCAAGCTGTCTATGCCCTTCTTTGGTCAGATGCATAAAATCCACCTGATTCGTCTCTGCCAAAACTGCCTGATTGGCATCCAGATAGTGACAGCCCATAAGCTCTGCGATTTTTTCAAATTCCTCTGCCAGACCTTCTGATTTTTCTGCGCATCCATTCCCCATAGTGGATCCCACATCTGAATCGATGTATTTCTTATCGATATTCTGCGGAGTAACAACCAGAATATTCGGTTCTCCGCCTCTCCAGGAATCCGTTACAGCAATCGCTTTTGCAATCAGCCGTTTCAATCCCAAAGCAATGCAGGCTGCAGAAGAACCAAAACGTTCCTTTGTGTCATTGGTTCCCAGCATAATGATCAGCAAATCTACCGGTTCGTGGCTCATCAGGCAGGGATATATGTAGTCGAGACCGCATAATCCTTCATGAATCGGATCATCAAAACAGGTCGTGCGTCCGCTCAATCCTTCTTCTATAATCAGATAACCTTCTCCTAAGTTTTTCTGAAGCAGGCAGCACCAACGCTCTGTTTCGTCAAAACGTCCTCCTGTTTTTGCATCGTATCCATGGGTATTGGAATCTCCAAAACAAACAATATGCTTTTTCATTCTCTATCTTTCCTCTACTGCTTTGATAAAACGCTGTGCAATTTCTAACGGCCTTGTAATCGCGCCGCCAACTACAACTGCAAAAGCTCCTGCGTTTAACACTTCCACTGCCTGCTCGGGATAGTGAACTCTTCCTTCTCCGATTACAGGGATATCTACTGTTTCCACCAGCTTTTTGATCAGCTCAAAATCCGGTCCTTCTGTCTTGGTCGTATAGCTTGTATATCCGCTCATTGTCGTTCCTACAATGTCTACACCAAGCTTCCATGCATTTACCCCTTCTTCATAAGTAGAGATATCTGCCATAAGAATTGCATCCGGATATTTCGTACGGACTTCTGTGATAAACTCACTGACTGTCTTGCCGTCGCCGCGTTTCTGATTGGTGCAGTCTAAGGCAATGACATCGGAACCTGCTGCTACCAGATCATCTACTTCTTTCATCGTAGGCGTAATGTAGCTTTCAAATCCTTCGTATTTGACTTTGACTAACCCGATTACAGGCAGCCCGGTCTCTTCCTTAATTGCAATGACATCACGGATACTGCTGGTACGAATCGCAGGAGTTCCTGCCTGTTTTGCCGCCCTTGCCATAAGATACATGATAGATTTCTCTTCCACATAAAGTGGCTCGCCTTTTACAGCTTGACAGGATATAATTAATTTCCCTTTGATTTTTTCAAAAAATTCTTCTTTTCTCACTTGCTGCCTCCTTAACAAAATGTCTGAATGGCTTTATCAATCATATCAGCGCATTTTTTCACCTGATCCATATCTTCCGGAATCAAAGCAGGCAAAGGCTTGCGGACACTGCCAAGATCTAAGCCTTCACGGATTTTTATAATCTCTTTCATAACGGCATAGAGATTTCCATGGCAGGAGCACATAGCATAGATAATTTCATCCGCTGCATTCTGTACATCTCTGGCTTCTTTGACCTTATCTGCATCCACCAGCTCTTTTATTTTCAGATACAGCTCCGGCATAACGCCGTACGTGCCACCGATTCCTCCGTCTGCGCCCATTGCAAGACCGGAAATCAACTGTTCGTCGGGACCGTTGAATACTACAAAACCTTCTCCGCCCTCCATTTTAAACATCTGGATATCCTGAACCGGCATAGAACTGTTCTTTACAGCAACTACTCGCGGATTCTTGAGCATTTCACGAAACAGCGGCATCGTCAAAGCAACGCCTGCAAGCTGCGGAATGTTGTAAATAACAAAATCCGTATTTGGAGCTGCCGATGAAATATCATTCCAATATTCGGCAATCGCATATTCCGGCAGATGAAAATAAATCGGCGGAATCGCTGCAATTGCATCTACTCCAAGGCTCTCTGCATGAGCAGCCAGCTCTTTACTTTCCTGTGTATTATTGCAGGCTACATGGGCGATGACAGTCAGCTTTCCTTCTGCCGCTTTCATCACATGCTCTAACGTCAGTTTTCTGTCTGCAACTGTCTGATAAATGCATTCTCCTGATGAGCCGCCAACGTATACACCTTTTACGCCTTTTTTAATTAAATGTTTTGTAAGCTGTTCTACACGGGCTCCGTCTACTTCTCCGTTTTCATCATAACACGCATAAAACGCCGGGATAATTCCCTGATATTTTTCTATATTTTTCATATAACATCCTTCTCTATTCATTTGTTACCGTTCACTTCGTGACCGGTAACATTAACCTTCCAGATATAGTTTGATCACTGCTTTTTTTACCGCTGACGGCACTCCTTTATCCGCAAGCTTTACCATATGGGCATCTTCCGGAAACACGATCAGCGCCTTTCCCGGAGACAATCGCATATAATGCTCCGGCTGTCCAGTTACTTCAATTAAGTCTTTCTCCCGATCGATAGACTTGATCTTGACCTTAGACATTTCCGAAACACCGACGAACTCTTCTCCTTCAATGGTCATCTGAATATCTGCATAATGTTCATGCGCTTCAAAAAATCCCTCTTCCTCTAAAATAGTCTCATAATCAAAGACATTCATATATAACTGGCTGCCGTTTATTTCATAATGGCCGGCCTGAAATTCCTCAAGGGGATGACTACACAAAAAATCAATTGCTTCATCCAGATATTTTCCCATACCGCGGTATCGTTTTAAACTTTCTATCTCCGTATAAATCATACTATCAACTCCATTTTCCGTCTTACCGGCAAAATCTTAACCTTTTACAGCTCCCATTGTAATTCCCTTTGTAAAATACTTCTGGAACATCAGGAAAATAACAATGATCGGAATTGCCGCTAAGGATGCACCGGCCATGATCAGACCAAAGTCTGTAGCATTTTCTGCCTGCAGTTTTGCAATACCAAGTGAAATAGTCAGATTATCTGTACTGCTTAACATGATCAACTGCATAAAATAATCATTCCAGGAATTTATAAATTTAAAGATTTCCAATGCTACGATTCACGGTTTAATCATCGGCAGTACAATTGTCGTAAAGGTTTTCCACTCACTGGCTCCGTCAATTTTGGCCGCTTCCATCATTTCTCCCGGAATTCCCTCCGAAAACTGTTTCATCAAAAACACACCAAATGGCCATCCTACAATCGGGAAAATAACAGCCCATATTGTATTATACAGACTTAAGGATGACATTTCACGAAGCAAAGGAATCAATATAACCTGCTTCGGAAGAGCCATAGCACATACGATTAAAGTAAATACAATATTCCGTCCGACAAAACGTTTCTTTGCCAGAGCATATCCTGCCATAGCTGCCGTAAAACAAGTCAAAATCATAGATACGACTGACATGAAAACAGTATTTAACAGCCAGCGTATCGCTGCGGATACCACCGGTCCCGTAAATACAATTCCCGTAAACGGAATCTGGAACTGAAAGAGCGGTGCCTGCTGTTTACTGAACAATTTTGAATAATTGTCCAGAACCCATTCATGTGGCCACCACTGCGGTGTCGTTGAATTTATTGCAGAAGATGTCTTAAACGATCCGGTAATAATCCAATAAAGTGGGAAGAAGAAAGCAAAGGCGAAAATTGCAATAACAATAACAGAAAAAATCTTATAACAAGTACTACGATTAAATTTTGTTGTTTTCATATATGCTTCCCTCCTTATTCTGATTTTGCCATTTTAAACTGCAATGCTGAAAGAACTGCAATGATAATAGCCAGAATAACGCCCATTGCATTTCCATAACCATAGCGGTACAGTTTAAATGCATTATAGTATATGTAATACATAATAGTATCTGTACTGTGGTTTGGTCCACCGCTGGTCAAAAGCTGAATCAGTGCAAAACACTGGAAACTGTTGATTGTAGTGATAACCAGAATATACAGAGTAGTAGGCATGATCTGCGGCCACTTGATTTTCCAGAAACACTGGAATTTCGTAGCTCCGTCTACTTCTGCAGCT
>CAYQRG010000061.1:0-9234 GCA_964419645.1 uncultured Eubacterium sp. | reverse complement strand
GGTGATCAGTCCGGATGAAGGCGGTACAAACCGTGCCATTTATCTTGCCAATGTCCTGGGCTTAGATATGGGTATGTTCTACAAACGCAGAGACTACAGCAAAGTCGTAGACGGACGCAACCCAATTGTCGCTCATGAATTTTTAGGTTCTTCCGTAGAGGGAAAAGATGTATTAATTATTGATGATATGATCTCCTCCGGTGACAGTATGATTGACGTAGCTACAGAATTAAAGAAACGGAAGGCAAACCGTATCTTCATGATTGCAACCTTTGGCCTCTTCACAAACGGTCTTGAGAAATTTGACAAAGCTTATGAGGACGGCATTATCTATCGTCTTTTGACGACGAACCTCACCTGGCAGGATGAAGAACTGTTAGAGAAACCCTATTACATCAATTGTGATATGAGTAAATATATTGCTTATATTATTGATACCTTAAATCATGATGTTTCAATCAGTGATCTTTTAGATCCTTATGAGAGAATTCATCGTCTTTTGGACAAATACCGCAAAGAAAATGCATAAAAAAGTTCCCCGGCAGATGCCGGGGAGCTTTTTTATGTTTAAAATTAGAATATCATGATATTTCCTTCGATCTTATTATTGATCACATAATATGCTTTCCACTCCTGGGGTTTCATATAAACCTTAAGAGATTTGATCGAAGATTCGCGATGGCCTTCTGCAACGTATAAAGCTTTGATCTTGGCTACGATATCTGCCATGCTTGCTTCCTGTTCGCCATTATCTGTATACTGTATATAGATTTCTGGCACCATAACTGCTTTTTCTTTTGCAGTTTTCTTTGCTTTTGCTGCCGGTTTCTTTGCCGGAGCTTCTTTCTTCGGAGCTGCTTTCTTTGCAGGTGCAGCCGCTTCTTTCTTCGGAGCTGCTTCTTTTACTTCTGTTTTTACAGTTTCTTCTTTTACTTCCGGTCCCTTCTTGGTGTCTACTTCAGGCGCTTTACCTTTTGCTTCTTTTGGCATAATTGACCTCCCTAAATTCAAACTTACTCACATACTAAAAACTTTTCCATTGCTATCAATGCTTCTTCTTCATCTTTACCTTCAGTAACAATATTTACAATCATTCCCTTAGAGGGATTAAAAGCCATGATTCCCATAATACTTTTGGCGTTGATTCTTCGATTTTCGCTCTCCAAGGTAATATGACTGTCAAACTGACAGGCAACCTGCACCAGTTCAGCAATTGGATTATCATGTTTCACTGAAACATTTGATACTACAATTTCCTTTTTGCTCATGTTTTCGTTTCCTCCTAAAGTACATTCTTTAATATAAACCATAATTTCTAAATTTACAATATGTTTTTACAAAATCATTAATTTCTACGAAAGAACGATATTCTATCAGGCAAAACTTATGCACTTTTCTCATTTTTCAGCCGTTTTTAGCCCTTTTCTTCCTGTTTTACTGCTCTACGATATATCCAAAAAAGATATTTCCGGCATGTTCAAACATTTCTGCAGCATCATTTTGTCCCATTTTTGCTTCCACGAAACCGGTAGGATCATACAGATATACATTATTTGCATCATATCCGGTCACCAGCACTGCCTCTGTATCACTGCGCATGGCAAATACCGGCGCTTCCAGACTGATATAGTAAAGAACCTCTTCCAGACTACATCTGCTTAAATCTACTACCGTTACATCTTCCATAGTAGTCTCTAAAATTTCTTTCGGCGTTTTGCCCTGACCGATCAAAGCCGTCACCCCAATGTTAATGGACTCCTGTTCCAACATGGCACTGACACACTGAGCGATGGACGAGCTGCCCGCATCTTCATCTCCCACCTTTACTTCCATTGCCGGCTGTATGGATTTTCTGGCCCGTTTCCAGACATACTGCTGTCTGCTTCCAATCACAACTCCCATTTCCTGGTTAGCGGCAAAAATAGCCTCTTTCAGATCATCTGTCACCCGCAAAACATCTCCTCTTGCATAGGCATAATAACTGCTCTTTTCACCGGCATCATTCAAAGTAATTTCTCTTTTTTCTTCTAAAACCACTTCCTTTGGCGTTAGGATCTTCGGCGCAGCCTCCTTGACTTCTTCTGCCAGGGAAAGCTGAATCTGCGTCTCCTTCACTTCTGTTATCGTGCTGTGCACATTTACAATCGCAGCTTTGTCTCCTTCCCGATTCATGATTGTATCCTGAGAAGCCTCTACATAGGCCATGCCGTTGTACTGCATTCTGTTTAAGTACATAATGTAATCTTTGATCTCAATGTCTGAAACAAAATATCCTGGTTTCTCATAGGATTTCAGATTTTCTAAAGAATCTGCTGCTAAAATCCTGACCTGATACATAGGAAATGTAATCTTGCCTGCCAAATCCTGATAGATATCCGACTCTTTTGCCACTCCGTATACAAAATCATCCTCCATAAATCCCAACGCCTTCATATACTCTCCAGAATCTGCCGAAATCTCTTTACGCTCTTCTGTGTCCAGATTGATAAAATGTATCGTATCTGCTTTATTGATATCTTCGCTTTCCACCCATGCAAAATATCTGTGGGAATTGGAAATGGCATATGCGCCTTCTGTCAGTCCTGTGATGTATTCTTTGACCTGCATCTGCATTAAATCGATCCGGTATACCGTTCCGTTTAACATGATAAAGAAGATCATTTGCCCGTTTTCATACATGAGCTGTCCCAAATCTGCCTTCATCACCTGATAGGATTCGTCAGAAGGAATAAATAGTTCTTCTTCTACGGTATTAGCCACACTGTCGTAGTGATATACGCAAATACCAACCTTTCCCTCATGAATACCACAGTTCATATAACCATAAACGACAAAGTTGACACTTCCGGTCTCGTCGATACTGATGATCCGGATATCATGCTCTCTGCAGTTTTCTCTGTCATCGATGCCTTCATTGCCAATAAAACTGAATACCTGGGACAAATGATTGCTTGTCTCATTGTAGCTCCAAAGTTCTCCTCCCTGCACAAAGCAGACGATATTGCCCTTTTCGTTAGAAGCAAATTCCACATCCGAATCTCTGATTCCCAGCTGAATATAATTATCATAAACGTCCAGATTTTCTGCCCTGAAAATCTGCTCCATATTTCTCTCATAATTTAAAAGATACATTCTTTCGTTTGTGTAACGGATGCGATAGTATTCTTCTACATTATAATACTCCAGTTCTCCGTTTATTCCCGTTGACGTTACCAAATACTCCAGGATTACAACCGTATAGGAACTGTTAATTTCTTTGATAGAAGGAATCGGCGTCGTAAGCCGCTCTCCGTTTAAATCTGCCCATGCTACCTGTTTAAAACTGGAATGGATATCCACTCTGCTCAAGGTAGAATTGTCCCCGGAGGCATTTGGTTCCAAATAAGTTGCCAGCTCCTTAGCAGCCTGTGCATCAAAGGTCTTATTATGAAAGTCCATGGAAAAGGCGACGCACTCATCTGTGTGGCAATCTTCTTCCTCTATGATTCTCGTATAATAATAAATCGTATCATTCTGGGATTCCAGTTTTAAAATAAACAGATATTCCTCCCCTTTTTCCAAAAGGTTCTGGACCGTAATATCTGCCTTGATCATGCCCTGTTCTTTGACATAATCCTCTACCTTTGTATCCGCAATCAGCCTGTCCATATCCAAGCTGCGAATCTCATAGGAAATCCCATCAACCTGAGTATCATATAATCGCACCCGGACAGGCAGGATTCGGTCTGCACTAACAGGCGTAATCGTATCCCGCATATATAGGGCATTCATAGGAGAAGTATATCCTCGCAGTTCATTGATTTCCATCAATTCCTCTGTCCCTGCATCCCGCATATATAAAGAAATCACAGGAAGTGTCGCATCTGCCATTTCTGTTGTCAGATCCTTATTGGAATGATTGGTAAGCCTTCCAAAAACCAACACTCCGGCGCAGAAAACTACAATTAATACAACTATCTTTAATATGCCTTTTTTCATAGCATCTCTTTCACCTTTCATGTTCTGCCGTGTGCCATGGCTTTTGAAATTTCAAAAACCATGGCCGCATTCAGTCTTCTTCTACCACCATTTCCGGCAGCATCTCCTTCGTCTGCCCCGGCGTCTATGTATTTCATCGTACATAAGCACCTGTATCACATCCATAAGATCTCGGTCTCTGCCTCTGCCCCTGTGCTCTGTTTCCTGTACCGGAACTGCCTTATCATAAATGCCTGCTGCGGTCCGGTACAAAAGCACTTTATCCGGATATTCGTCATACATGGCACTTCCTTCGTACTCCATTTTGTCACATTCTTCCTCCACATATGCAAGAAGCTTTTTCATACGTTTCGGATACATTTCTTTCATGCGCTCCATATCCCGCTCGTACTCTTTTTCTGTCTGATATACATTTGTCATAGGGTATGTCAAATAAAACGGCAGTCCCTGGCCATACTCCTTTTGCATCCTTGGATAAGGCTCTTCAAAATAATTCACTGTCATGGCTCCATTCACAATATCAATATACTATATGCCGTTTTTTATCAGTTGTTCCAACTATCCAAAAAAAGGTATCCCCTTGATACCTTTTTCTTATATTAATAATTTTTATGGGAAATTGCAAGTATAAGTTGAAAAATTCATGGAAAAGTATTGGCAATTTATTTGGATATTGATTTCCTTATGAACATCTCTTTAATTTCTCCGTAATGCTTCTATGGGGCTTAGTTTTGCGGCTTTTTTGGCGGGATAGATGCCGAAAAACAAGCCAATCACTGACGAAAAGAGGGTGGTAAACAAAATGGTTGTGATGCTTACGGAGGGGGTGAAGGAAAACATGGGATTGAGGGTGGATACAATTTTGGCTACCAGAAAAGCCCCTCCGATTCCGCTCATGATGCCGATCAATCCTCCGATCATGGTGATAATGGCTGATTCTGAAAGGAACTGGAGCATGATGGAACGGGTTTTGGCGCCTAAGGCCTTGCGGATACCGATTTCTCTTGTCCGCTCTGTCACGGATACCAGCATGATATTCATAACGCCGATTCCTCCTACGATCAGTGAAATTGCCGCTACCAGTGAGATTAACATGGTCACAACGTTGATAACGGTATTGACGGTTGTCATGTAATCGTTAAAGCTTTCATATTGATAAATATCTTCGCCGTAGCACTGATGCCTCCGCTCTAACAGATTCACCACCTGTGTGGTGATCGCTGCCGTATCTGCATTTTCTTCCGCCATAAGATAGATTTGGTAAAAGGTATTCAATTCCATTCCGTAAACCTGCTCCAGTACGGTCAGTGGGAAATAAATGTACACCGGAGAATTTTCATAGGTAAACGTAAACATGGATTCCTGTTCTTCCTGCTCTACACCTACAATCCGAAAAGACACTTCGGTTCCCCAGAGAGTGACATCTAAATTCATGCCAAGGACATCGGTAGAGCCAAACAGCCGCACCGCATCTGCCTCTCCGATCACGCATACAGGCTGTCCGGAGAGATATTCCGTTTCATTAAAATATCTTCCCTTCAAAATATCTGTCGTGGAAAAACTGGGATAGGAAGCCCTTTGTCCACTGGCCGAGACCTGGAATTCTCCTTTTTTGGTAGCTGTCCTTCCGTCGCTGTACATATAGGTATTGACTGCTTTGATCCCGTCAATTTCTTTTTCAATCGCTGCAATATCGTCATTTGTAATATAATAAGTTCCTGTATCATCATAGGTATACAATGCGATCTGTCCCGCTGCAATGCCTGACATTTCCTCTGTGATCACATTTCTGGCTCCGTTTCCCAAAGACATGATCAAAATCACGGAAGAACTTCCAATGATGATTCCTAGCATGGTCAGAAAGGACCGCATCTTATTGGCCTTGATATTCGATACGGCCATTTTCAGATATTCTAAAAACTGCGACATAGATGCCTCCTATTCTACTGTTTCCGTTGTGGGGACAGTTTCCAAATCCTGCTGTGCAATTTCTGTTACAGCCATACCTTCCATAATACTGGAATCTACCGTAGTAATGACCTTTTCCCCTTTATTAAGGCCGCTTTTGATCTCCATTTCCTCTGCAGAAGACATTCCGGTTGTAACGTATTTTTTCGCTACAACGCCTTCTTCCACTACATAGACAAAATCTCCCCTGGTATCTGAATTGACGGAAGAGATAGGCACTGTCAGGACATTTTCTGCTGTTCCAAGGCTTATGGTCACTTTTGCGTCCAATCCTAAGATCAGCGTATCATCCGGATTATCGATATGTACCTTTACCATAACCATTGCCGAACCGGATTCTGTCGTCTGGGCAATTTTGCTGATATAGCTGATTTTTCCTTTGTATTCCTTATCCTGGAAACTGACCACTGCCTCCTGGTCTGTTTTTAAATTTTCCAGATTGTATTTTGATACCAGAACTTCTATGCACATATCGTCTGCACTGGCCAAAGTGACCATGGGCGTTCCCTCCGCTGCCGCCGTTCCGGAGGAAACAGCGATTTCCGTGACGATTCCGTCAAAATCCGCCGTAATTCCTGCTTTTGCTTTGGAAAGATCCTCTGCGCTCTGTTCTAGGGTAAGTTTGCTGGCCTGCCTGGTGTAACTGATATTCGCCTTTGCGGATTCGGATAAAATACCTGCTTCTGCAGCCGAGTTTTTCGCTTCGGCTTCTGCAAGACTGCCCTGCAGTTCCGCCAGTTCGCTGTTCTTTTGATTCAGTTGTGCCTGGATGGTCGTCTGGCTGTTGGCGAGGTCTACGGATTTTTTCAGGGACTTCTTTTTCTTTTCAATGGTTTTTTCTTTGGATTTCTGTTCTTTTTTTAATTTGCTTAAAGTGGATTTTTCGCTTTCCGTAAGGCTGCCCTGCTCCTGTTTGCCCTCCAGGGCTGCAATCTGTGCTATGATTCCTTCTACTTCTGCAGTAAGTCCTGCAATTTCCTCATTAAGTCCTGCATTTTTGTTGCCTGCCAGCTCATTCCCTGTTGCCTGTGCCTGCAATGCAGCGATTTCTCCGTTTAAAGTATCAATCTGTCCCTGCAGGGTGTTGATCTCACTGGCGCTTTCTGCCAGATCACCGGCGCTTTCGCTGCTCTTCTCTAAGGTATCACTGGTGGCGGCATTTTCTGCTTTTGCCTGCAACTCTGCGATATCATAGCTTTTCTGCAAAGATGCCGTATCATAAGTAACAAGATATTCTCCTTTTCGCACGCTTTGTCCAGGCACCACCGGAATTTCCCCGATCTGGGCATTGACGGGAGAAGCATACACCCTGGTCAGTTCACTTGCAATCACGCCGCTGGTATCCAAAGATGAAGTAACATCGCCTTCCGTCACTTCTGCTGTATCCACCATGGGAATATATTCTTCTCCTCCTCCCAGAAAAATTCCGCCTATGATCCGCAGTACTACCACGACCGCAATCACTGCTGCTGCAATTTTCCACTTTTTTATTTTCTTTTTGGGTTTTTGTTCCATGATTCCTGTGCTGCTTTGATTTTTCTTAAACATCATCTACTCCTCATTTCCTTCCTTTTCTATTTGAACTGCTATCTGATCGATGTCTTTTTCCTCTTCATTTAAGGTGGTATCGGATACGATCCTGCCATCCATAATTCGGATCACACGCTTTGCGCTTGCCGCAATTTTATTATCATGGGTGATCAATATCACCGTTCTGCCTTCGTCATGCAGGTCTCTTAAAATCTGCATAATCTCTTTGCTGGAGGCGGAATCCAGATTACCGGTGGGTTCGTCTGCGAGAATCACCGGAGGCGCTGCTGCAAGGGCTCTTGCAATCGCCACCCTCTGCTGCTGTCCACCGGACATTTCCGAAGGTTTGTGGTCCATGCGGTTTTCCAGCCCTACCTTTTTTAAAGAGGTAACCGACAGTTCATGGCGTTTTGCGGCCGGCACATTCCGATAGATCAATGGCAGTTCTACATTTTCAAGAGCCGTCAGATTCGGAATCAGATTAAATCCCTGAAAAATAAAACCAATCTCTCTGTTTCGGATTTCCGAGAGCTCGTCATCGGAAAGCCCTGCTACGTCTTTTCCATTTAAATAGTAACTGCCGGAGGTGGGAACATCCAAACATCCTAGCATATTCATAAAAGTAGATTTCCCGGAGCCGGACTGCCCGATCACTGCGACAAATTCTCCCCGAAAAATCTGAAGTGACACGTCATTTAACGCACGGACTTCGTTTTCTCCGGGATTGTAAATTTTCATAAGATGTTTCACTTCGATTAATGTCTCCAAGCTTTTCTTCCTTTCTATGTATTGTACATCTTTTATAAACTGTATTATTCTGGTAATACAATAGTGTTTACCTCTTGTATTGTCAACTACTTTTTGAAATTAATAAGATTTCTTAATAATTTCTTAAAGGTTGTATTTCCTTTTGTATTCTGAATTTCACAAAATGGACATAATTTATATATATTGAATGTTTTTTGAATTTTTCTTAAGAAATTTTTATAGAAGTTTTCCATTGATTTTTAACTTTTTTCGTTATATTCTTTTGTACATGCCGACTGAGAATCAATTTCGGAACAAAAGTATCCGTTTTAAATAATTTTAAACATTACGAGGAGGAATTCATATGAAATTTTGGCATCTTATTCCAAAACCAAATATATCTCCTGAAAAAAAGGAGCAGATCATTACCTTATTTAACCGTTATTCACTTCTGGCACATGCCTTGCTTTCCATGCTGCTGTGCTTTGCTATTGAAGTAATCTCAAGACATTCCATAGGAAAGGCCTTTGATTTCTTTGCCGGGCACACACTGGCTTTTGCATATAATTCTTTTATTATATTTTCATCGCTGGCGTTGGTTTACCTGATCCGCCAAAGGGCTTTCGGCCGTATTTTTATCAGCGGATTCTGGATCTTTTTGGGAACCGTCAACGGATGTATTTTATCGAATCGGGTAACTCCCTTCGGCTACACGGACTTAAAATGTATTTCCGATCTTTTATCCATGCAGAATACAAGCTATTTTACAGCAAGAGAAGCCACTATGGTTGTCTGCATTGTAGGACTGTTTTTGGCATTCTGTGTTTATATGTTTTTCAAAGGTCCCAAATTCCAGGGAACCCGTCGGAAATTTTTAACACCCTGCATGGTTGCCCTCTGTTTTCTGATGCTTCCGATCACAACCCAGGCGGCACAGAATTCCAATATCCTTGCTTATTATTTTGCTAATATTGCGCAAGGCTACGAGAATTACGGTTTTGTTTACGGTTT
>CAYQRG010000060.1:0-9295 GCA_964419645.1 uncultured Eubacterium sp. | reverse complement strand
GGGGAGTGTGCTGAAAGCATCTTTACAGGAAACAGCCGAAAACTAACTCCGAGTGGCCCCAATCCGGTCCGGTGACTCCGTTATCGTCAAATGAGCTTATTTCTCCATATTCGGGAGAGATAAAAACTGGGTGGAACCACGGTAAAGCATATCGTCCCTGATACATATTTCTATGTATCGGGGATTTTTTATGCACACGCCCGCATAAGGAAGATTGTTGCTTACAGCAACATGCGGGCGGCGCAGCGAGTAGGGGAAAACCTTCCCTACTCGATTGCATACGCCCACATAAGGAATATAGCCGCTTACAGCGACACGTGGACGGCGCATCGAGCAGGGAATACTTCTCTACTCGATGAAAAGAGAATACCCAAGGGTATTCCTGTATGTCCGGTGAACAGGACAAGAAGGAGGAAAAACAATGAAAATTACATTAAAAGACGGCTCTGTCAAAGAGTATAATGAAGCAAAATCCGTATACGAGATTGCAAAGGATATCAGTGAAGGCCTTGCAAGAGTGGCGTGTGCCGGAGAAGTAAACGGCAAGATCGTGGACTTGCGGACAGAAATCAGTGAGGATTCCGATCTGAATATTGTAACAGCCAGTGATGAAGAAGGATTAAAAGTAATCCGCCACACAGCGGCTCATGTAATGGCAGAGGCAGTAAAGCGTCTGTATCCCAATGCAAAAGTGACAATCGGACCTGCGATTGCAGAAGGATTTTATTACGATTTTGATGCAGAGCCATTTTCCAGAGATGATTTGGACAAAATAGAGGCAGAGATGAAAAAAATCATCAAAGAAGGCCATGAAATTAAAAGATATACGCTGCCTAGAGAAGAAGCAATCCAATTTATGAAAGAAAAAGAAGAACCTTAGAAGGTGGAGCTGATTGAAGAACTGCCGGAAGGATCTGAGATTTCTTTCTATGATCAGGGTGGTTTTGTGGATCTTTGTGCCGGAACGCATCTGATGAACACAAAAGGAATCAAGGCATATAAGCTAATCTCTTCTTCCATGGCATATTGGAGAGGCGATTCTGAAAAAGCCCGTTTGCAGCGTATTTATGGAACGGCTTTTAATAAAAAAGAAGAATTAAAAGAGCATCTGGAGAAATTAGAAGATGCAAAACGCAGGGATCACAACAAATTAGGCCGTGAAATGGGATTGTTCACCACTGTAGATGTGATTGGACAGGGACTGCCGCTGTTTACGCCAAAAGGCACAAAGATGATTATGAAACTGCAGCGCTGGATTGAAGATCTGGAAGACAATGAATGGGGCTATGTACGTACCAGGACACCGCTTATGGCAAAATCCGACCTGTATAAAATTTCCGGACATTGGGATCATTATAAAGACGGCATGTTTGTGCTGGGAGACGAAGATAAGGATAAAGAAGTATTTGCCCTTCGTCCGATGACATGCCCGTTCCAGTATTACGTTTATAAAAATGAACAGCATTCCTACCGGGATCTGCCCTATCGTATGGGAGAAACTTCTACTTTATTCCGTTGTGAAGATTCCGGAGAAATGCATGGACTTACAAGAGTACGCCAGTTTACCATATCAGAGGGGCATTTGATCGTACGGCCGGATCAAATGGTAGAGGAATTCAAAGGATGCCTGGCACTGGCGAAATACTGCCTTCAGACATTGGGTGTAGAAGAAGACGTTACCTATCATCTGTCAAAATGGGATCCGGACAATCGGGAAAAATACATCGGAGAGCCGGAAGTATGGGAAGAAACCCAGCAGCATATGCGTGAAATTTTAAAGGAGCTGGAAATTGACTTTGTAGAAGATGTAGGAGAGGCCGCCTTCTATGGACCGAAAGTGGATATCAACGCCCGCAACGTATATGGCAAAGATGATACGATGATTACAATCCAGTGGGATGCACTGTTGGCAGAGCAATTTGATATGTACTATATTGACCAAAACGGCAGTAAAGTACGTCCTTACATTATTCATAGAACATCCATGGGCTGCTATGAGAGAACACTGGCCTGGCTGATTGAAAAATATGCAGGCAAATTCCCTACCTGGTTGTGTCCGGAGCAGGTGCGTGTACTCCCCATTTCTGAAAAATATGAAGAGTATGCCGAAAAAGTCCGCAAAGAATTGGCAAAAAATGGCATTGACGCAACCGTAGACAACCGTTCCGAAAAAATCGGATTCAAAATAAGAGAGGCAAGGCTGGATAAACTTCCCTATATGTTAGTCGTAGGGCAAAAGGAAGAAGAGGAAAATACGGTATCTGTTAGAAGCCGTTTCGCCGGAGATGAAGGCAGCAAGCCGTTAGATGAGTTTATCACATTTATTAAAAAAGAAATCGATACCAAAGAAATCCGTAAAGAAGAAGCAACAGAGGAAAAAAAATCATAACATAATTTTAAAAACGGGTTCAAATACTAAATCCGATCAGATCTTTCTGGTCGGATTTATTTATCTTTTATCACAGGAGGAAAATTATGACGAGATTAGATTGTTCTGTTGAAAATTGTCATTATAATGAAGACAGATGTTGCTGTAAAGGAGATATCGTAGTAGATGGTAAAGATGCAAAACGGGCGCAGGGAACCTGCTGTGCAAGTTTTCGGGAGAAGAGGGGCACTTCTGCAAGAAATGCATTTAATGCACCAGATAAAAACATTGATGTGGATTGCCAGGCATGTAATTGCATACACAACGAAGACTGCAAATGTGCTGCAGACCATATCGGAATTGGCGGCACCAGAGCCTGTCATAGCGGCGAAACAGAATGTATGAGTTTTTGCTGTAAATAGCAGAGAAGAATCCGGCTCTATGCAGGCTTGCTCTTAGCAAAGAGCCGGATTTTCCCTTAAAACACGATATTAGAATATGAAATCGTTGCTATGAGTACCTTAAAAATCGAGAAAATAGCTATGAAATGTCGAAAAATGAGAGAAAAAGTCAGAAAAATTTGTTTGATTTTTAAGGGATATAGAGGTAAAATGTCTATATCAATTAGAAAATGTAATATTTCGAGTGATACATCCACCTTCCACAAAGGAGTCCTGACTATAAGAATACATGGAGAAAAAATATGAGAGAGATAGTAAAGTTGCAAGAGGCTATTGAACGTCAGAGAAACGTGGTGAACGCAATGATTGAATTTGGAACAGATGATGAGGCGTTTGTCAGAGCAAATCATAAATTGGATCGGTTAATTGAAGAATACATAGAGCTGGAGGAGATCCAAGCGCCGAACCAAGCAGATAAAGAATTTTAAAATACAATACAAAGCGTCTGATTTCTTTATATTGAGAAGATGTTATTGATCCCGGAAAGTGGTCAATAACATTTTTTTTGTGCTTTTCATTGATTTTTACATGAAATTGATATAGAATGGGGTATAAAGGTGGAGGAAAGTGGTTGGAAATGGTGAAAAGTGGATAAGTGGATAAAAAAGTGGATAACTATTTCCAGCTAGAAGGTGCTCGTTATGTTCATGGGAGAATACAATCATACAATTGATACAAAAGGTAGATTGATTGTTCCATCCAGATTCAGGGAATCGTTAGGCAGTGAATTTGTCGTAACGAAAGGATTGGATGGGTGTCTTTTTGTGTACTCAAATGAAGAATGGACCAATATTGAAGAGAAATTCCGTAACATTCCACTGACCACCAAAGATGCAAGAAAGTTTTCCCGGTTCTTCTTTGCAGGCGCGGCAACCTGTGAAGTGGACAAGCAGGGGAGGATTTTACTTCCCCAGGTACTGCGGGAATATGCAGATCTACAGAAGGATGTTGTATTGGCAGGTGTTCTGAGCAGAATTGAAATCTGGAGTAAGGAACGCTGGCTTGGCACAAATACCTATGATGATATGGATGAAATCGCAGAACATATGGCAGAGCTTGGACTGAGCATTTAACAGAAAAGGAAAAGGGTATGGAGTTTCATCACAAATCTGTTTTGTTGGAAGAAGTAATTGAATATCTGAATATCAAACCGGATGGGATCTATGTAGACGGAACTCTCGGCGGAGCCGGCCATTCCTTAAGAATTGCAGAAAAGCTGGCAGAAGGCGGCAGGCTGGTCGGCATTGACCAGGATGCGGATGCGCTATTGGCAGCGGGAGAACGTTTAAAAGCAGTGCAGGATAAAGTGACTTTGGTGCATGATAACTACTGTAATATGAAAAAGGCGCTTTGGAAGCTTGGTATCCCAAAGGTAGACGGAATTATTTTAGACCTTGGTGTTTCCTCTTATCAGCTTGATACGCCGGAGAGAGGATTTACCTATCGGGATGCAGAGGCGCCGCTTGATATGCGCATGGATAAAAGGGAGTCTTTGACAGCAGAAGATATTGTCAATGAATACAGCGAAAGGGAGTTGTTCCGTGTGATCCGTGATTACGGGGAAGACCGTTTTGCTAAAAATATTGCAAAACATATTGCCACGGCACGAAAGAGTAGGCGGATTCAGACAGCAGGGGAACTGACAGAGATTATCCGGGGAGCCATTCCCAAAAAAATACAGATGACAGGCGGGCATCCGGCGAAACGTACTTTCCAGGCTCTTCGCATTGAATTGAATCATGAGCTGGAGGTGCTGGAAAACTCCTTAGATGAGATGATCGACCTGTTAAATCCGGAAGGAAGGCTTTGTATTATCACATTTCATTCTTTGGAAGATCGGATTGTGAAGGTGAATTTTAAGAAAAATGAAAATCCCTGCACCTGTCCGAAGGATTTTCCGGTTTGCGTGTGCGGCAAAGTATCCAAAGGAAAATGTGTGACACGAAAGCCCATTTTGCCCGGATCAGAGGAGTTGGAAGAGAATACAAGGGCAAAAAGCGCAAAGCTGAGAGTGTTTGAAAGAAAGTAATACCCTTCGGGTATCCCTTTATGCGCCGGGAAGCGCGCAATGATAAAGTGAGGAGTAATGGAATATGAAAAGAGAAGGAACTCGTTATAATAATAGAAACAGGGACTTTAAAACAAATTACTATGTAGACGGCAATACCGTACGCCGTTTGGAAGGAGAGCCGGAAGAGCGGAGAAGGCGGCAGTTAGAAGAAGAACAGGAACAGAAAAGACGCAGAAACCGCCGAGTGGCAAAGCGGAACCAGGAACGTGCCATGCGGATGAGTTTCGGCTATGTATTTTTCTGTGCAGCGGCAGTGCTGGTGTTTGGCGTTGTATGCGTTGCCTATATCCGGCTTCAGTCAGATATTGTAGGCAGGACCAAAACTATTTCCAGATTAGAGAGCCAGATCGTGAGCCTTCGGGCAGAAAATGACGCAGCAGTAAAGAGAATAGACCTTTCTACGGACCTGGATGCAGTAAAAGAACAGGCTTTTGCTTTGGGAATGAAATTTGCGACACCGGATCAGATTATTTATTATACCATTGAAGACAGTGATTTTATGGATCAATATTCTGAGATACCGGAAAAATAGGAGGATATAGAGGAATCGGCGTGGGAAAAAGACGAAGAATCAAAAAACCAAAAAAGTTTTTAAAAAGAATGCAGAAAAAACTGATCATGATGTTTCTGATCATTTCACTGGCTTTGACGGGGTTGGTGGTCAGGCTGATGTATATTGAATATACCAGCGGAGACAAATATGAGAAGATTGTATTGACCCAGCAGGTGTATAACAGTACGACAATTCCCTATCAGAGGGGAGATATCATTGATGCAAAAGGAACCGTGCTTGCTACCAGTGTAGATGTGTATAATGTTGTTTTTGACTGCAGCGTCCTGAGTAAAGAAGAAGGAAAAGATGAAAAAGAATAAGAGCGGCAAAAGAGGCAAAAAGAAATTGATGCGACCATATCTGCCGTAGTGACTTGTTTTCCGGATCTGAAGAAAGAAGAGCTCTATCAGAAATTAGAGGATAACCCGAATGGGAAGTATGAAGTGCTTTTAAGAAAAGTTTCCTATGAAGATATACAGCCATATCTTGAAATAGAAGAGCTATCTAAGGAGGAAGAGGAATCCAAGAAGAAAGAGGAGGATAAGAAGTATCCGAATATCAATAGGGATGCCATATGGTTTGAAAAGGAATATGTACGCAGCTATCCCTATAATTCCCTGGCGGCATCTGTGATTGGTTTTGTATCCGGCAGCAATGTGGGAACGAATGGCTTGGAAAAATACTATGACAGCACCTTAAACGGACTGGATGGAAGAGAATACGGATATTTAAATGCCGACAATAATTTTGAAAAAACAATAAAACCGGCAGAAGACGGTAATACCATTGTATCTACGATTGATATACACATTCAGAAAGTAGTAGAGGACAAGCTGGCTAAGTTCAATGAAGAGAATACAAACGGCTATATCACGGGAGCCGGTTTTTTAAATGCTGCAGCGATCGTGATGAACCCACAAAACGGTGAAATCTATGCAATGGCTGATTTTCCGGGATTTGATCTGAATAAACCAAGGGAGATCACAGATTATTTTACGCCGGAAGAATTAGAAGGCTTAGATGACGATGCCCAAATGGAACTCTTAAACAGACTTTGGGAAAACTTCTGTGTTACAAGTATTTTTGAACCGGGTTCTACGGTAAAGCCGCTTACGGTAGCCTGTGGATTGGAGACAGGAACCTTGAGTGGGAATGAGACGTATGTCTGTGATGGCGTGGAGACCTTTGCAGGAGATACCCAGGTACATTGTGTAAGCCGTGCCGGACATGGAACAGAAACGGTGGAGAAATCCTTAATGGATTCCTGCAATGATGCCCTAATGCAGATGTCTTATGTAATTGGAAAAGATAATTTTGCAGCGTACCAGAGTACCTTTGGGTTTGGAAAGAAAACAGGGATTGATCTGCCTGGAGAAGAAAGCGGCCTGCTTTTTTCCAAAGAAAACATGAAACCCGTGGATCTTGCCACAAATTCTTTCGGACAGAACTTTAATTGCACGATGATCCAGGTGGCAAGCGCCTTTTCTTCTCTGATCAATGGAGGAGAGTATTATCAGCCCCATGTGGTAAAGAAAATACTGGATGCAAAAGGGAATACGATTGAAACAATTAACCCGGTTTTATTAAAAGAAACCGTTTCCAGAGAAACTTCGGATTTGCTGAAAACTTATTTGTACAAAACCGTATCAGAAGGAACGGGAAAAGAGGCAAAAGTCAACGGCTACTCCATGGGAGGAAAGACCGGAACGGCGCAAAAGCAGCCGAGAGCAGAAGAAAATTATCTGGTTTCTTTTATCGGCTATCTGCCTCAGGAGAATCCTCAGCTTGTGATTTATGTGGTGATTGATACGCCTAATGTGGCAGAGCAGGATCACAGTAATTATGCTCAAGGGGTTGTTAAAGAAATTTTAGAAGAAATACTTCCTTATCTAAATATCTATCCGGATGAAGAATTGCAGCCGGAGGAAGATGATCCCGAAGGCGGTCAGGAACCGGAAGAAGGAATCCCGGAAGGCGGTCAGGAGCCGGAGGGTGGAGCACCCGAAAGTCCCGAATAGTAATATGTTTTCAGGTAGAAAGACATAACCTCATCAAAGCAGTAATAAAATGGAATAAAGGTGCTTTTATGAGGCGTTTGTCATGTTTCGATATAAAACCTATAACCGCCGGAAAGCCATGGTTATATTTGTGGCAGTCTTATTTATTATGATGTTTTTAATTGGTCGGCTGGTCTATCTTATGGTATTTTGTTCCGAATATTATGGACAGAAGGCAGAAGATCTCCATGAACGGGAACGGGATATCAAAGCGGCAAGAGGAAAGATCATAGACTCCACAGGAACGGTATTAGCGGCCAATAAAACAGTTTGTACCATATCTGTAATTCACAATCAGATTGATGATCCGGAAGCCGTGATCGCTGCTTTGACAAAAGAATTGGGCATTTCAGAGGAAACCATACGCAAGCGAGTGGAAAAAGTCAGTTCCATTGAGCGGATCAAATCCAATGTGGATAAAGAGACAGGAGAGCGCGTCCGCGCTTACGGCCTTTCCGGTGTGAAGGTAGATGAAGATTACAAAAGATATTATCCCTATGATACGTTAGCTTCTAAAGTGTTGGGTTTTACAGGAGGAGATAATCAGGGAATTATTGGCCTGGAAGTCAAATATGACGAATATCTTCAGGGGACAAATGGCAAAATACTTACATTGACAGATGCCAGAGGCGTAGAGATTGCAAATGCTGGAGAGTCTAGGTTAGATCCTATAGACGGAAATGACTTGCATATCAGTTTGGATTATAATATACAGATGTATGCCCAGCAGGCGGCATCGAAAGCGTTGGAGCAAAAACAGGCGGACAGTGTTTCCGTTATGGTGATGAATCCTTCCAATGGAGAACTCATGGCCATGGTCAATGTCCCGGAATTTAACCTGAATGAACCCTTTACTTTAAATTATGAACCCCAGGAGGCTGTTTCGGAAGAGGAAAAACAAAACCTCTTAAATGGTATGTGGCGAAATCAGTGCATTAACGATACATACGAGCCGGGTTCTACTTTTAAAATTATTACCACAACAGCGGCATTGGAAGAAGGGGTAGTTAAACTTTCCGATCAGTTTTTCTGTCCCGGCTATATTACTGTGGAGGACAGAAACATCCACTGCCATAAACGAACAGGACACGGAGCAGAAGATTTTGTTCATGGCATTATGAACTCCTGCAATCCGGTCTTTATTGATGTAGGACTGCGGGTGGGACCGGAGCGATTTTATGACTATTTTAGCAGTTTGGGCTTGTTGAAGAAAACAGGAATTGACCTGCCTGGAGAGGCAGCTACGATTATGCACTCCAAAGAAAATATCGGCCTTGTGGAGCTGGCCACCATGTCTTTTGGACAGTCTTTTCAGATTACGCCGATACAACTTTTGACTACCGTTGCATCTATTATCAATGGAGGAAACAGAATTACGCCCCATTTTGGAGTTTCGGTACAAGACAGTGAGGGAAATACGGTAAAAACGTTTTCCTATGAAGAAACAGAGAGAATTGTAAGCAAAGAGACTTCCGATACAGTCCGGTATCTGCTGGAACAGGTAGTAGCAGAGGGGGGCGGTAAGAATGCAAAAATAGCAGGATATTCCATAGGAGGCAAAACGGCGACATCCCAGACACTGCCTAGAAGCGCAAACAAATATATTTCATCTTTTCTGGGATTTGCTCCAGTGGATGATCCCCAGGTAATGGTATTGGTGATTATTAATAATCCTCAGGGGGTTTATTATGGAGGGACAATTGCAGCTCCGGTGGCAAGAGAAATTTTTGAAAATATTCTTCCTTATCTGAATATTCCCTATGATGAAGAAGCGGCTAAGGAAAG